>CALJNY010000048.1 GCA_937981515.1 uncultured Collinsella sp.
AGGCCGCCGGTCTTGTACTCACCGGCAACGTAGGACGAAAGCTTTGCCTGGCCCTCGGCAATCTCCTGCTGCTTTTGCGTGATCTCGCCTGCAGTCTGATCAAGCTCTTGCGTCTGTGAGGAGAGCTCTTCATGAATTTGCTGGGTTTGGGTGCCAATCTGCTCGAGCTTGGTACGAGCAGCGGCAAGGTCGGATGCGGTAGCGGCGTAGGCCGGAGCCACGAGGCCCAGGCCCAAAACACAAGCGAGGGTTGCCGTAGCAGCGCAGCGTGCCATGTTTCTGTGCGTGTTTGCTGTGCGCATGTAGCTTCCTTTCCGGTATCTAAGGGTAGCGGCTAGTCCACCGTTACCAGGCTAAAGAGCTCAACGTCCTCATTAGAAGGCGTGAGCTTCTTGCGCGGGTTGAGAAACGCAAGCTCAAGGATACAACCGTAGCCCACAAGCTTTGCGCCCATATCTCGCACCAGTTTACCTGTTGCCTCGACGGTTCCGCCCGTCGCGACCAAGTCGTCCAGAATCAACACGGTATCTTTAGAGCTGATAGCATCGGCGTGGATCTCGATAGAATCCGTTCCATACTCGAGCTCGTAGCTCTCGCTTACCGTCTTGCGCGGCAGTTTACCCGGTTTACGTGCGGGAACAAAGCCGGCGCCCAGGGCGACGGCCACGGGCACGCCCACCATAAAGCCACGAGCCTCGGGACCGACGACCTTAGTAATGCCCATGCCAGCAAAATGATCGGCCAGGGCATCCACCATGGCCTTCAGAGCCTCGGGATTGCCAAAGAGCGGCGTGATGTCCTTAAATACGACTCCGGGCTCGGGATAGTCGGGGATGTCGACGATATGAGATTCGAAGTCGTACACTGTGTGACCTTTCATGGATTGCCGGGTGGGCGGCGGTTATTTACCCGCGTTAGCAGACGAGCTATGCGAGGGGACGACGACCTTGGACGGCTGCACGAGCGACTCGTCGTGCGCGGCAACCGCGGGGACGCTTGCCCCATCGCTTTTAGCCTTGGTGGATTCGGAACGCGCGATCTCCTCATCGAGAGCATCGATATCGGCGTCCTCGACCACGGCGTTGAGCGACTCAAAGACACGGTTCTTAAGGAGCGCGGTGTGCACACCCTCGGTGAGATCGTGCAGCTTCTTAAAAGCGCGCTCGAGCTTGGCGTCGCGCTCGTCATCGGAGGTATCCATGCCGAGCATGCTCACGAGAACCTGCTCAAACATCGAAGACTCGCGGTTTGCCGACGATACGTACTGACGCAGGTTGCGCGGCTCAATGTGGAAGCGCGACAGCTCCGAGCAGTAACGGATAATCGGGAAATCTCGGCCATCGACGAGCTCGCGGTTCTGCGGGCTCTTGATGATGCGGATAAGATCGTTCTCGGCAAGGGAGCGGATAAACGAGATTTCGACGCCGAGCATGTCGGGGATCGTCTCGATGGGATGCAGCTTTTGCTTGGTCTCCTTGGGCTCCGTCTTAAGCGGAACATCGGACAGAAGACCCACCTCGTAAGCCAAAGTGGACAAGTCCGTTGCATTTTCCAAGCGCTGCTTAATGACATTGAGCGGCATGTAGCGAGTCTTCTGCAGGTGCAGGATGACCTCGAGACGGTCAACGTCTTCCTTGGAGTACTGGCGATACCCCTTAGGCGTACGATGAGGGGTGATGAGCCCCTCATCTTCTAGAAATCTAATTTTTGAGTTCGATAGATCGGGGTATGCGCCTCGAAGAAGGTTGACGACTTGGCCGATACTCAGATAGTTGCGTTCGGCCATTACCTACTCACCGGTTTCGATGCGCTCCGGCGTGCTCTCGTGGTAGATGAGCGTGAAGGTACCGATCTGAACGGAAGAGCCGTCGTGCAGCGGAGCACCGTTGACGATGGCGCCGTCGACCCAGGTGCCGTTGAGCGACCCCAGATCCTCAATACGGGCGCCCAGGCCCTCTCGAATAATGCGTGCGTGGCTGCGCGAGACAGTCATGTCGTTGAGGAAGATGCCGTTCGCGGGATCGCGGCCGATGGTGGTCACGTCATCCTCGAGCTCAAAGGCGGCTCCGGTCTGCGGGCCCTTGACGATGGACAAAACCGGAGCGGTGATGTGCACGTTGGCCATAAGGTCGGGAACGGTGACATCGCTCGAAGGAACACGGAAAACGCAGGTAGCGTCCGCAGTCTTATCGTTCTGAGGCATATTGTTAACCTTGTTGTCCATGACAACCCCTATCTAACGCGGCCACGCCGCAAAGAATGAACCGTACGTAATCATACCCCAATGAATCAGTCTTCGATTTCGGGGTTGAGAAAGTCGGTGTCCTCGTCCTCGGGATGCGCGATGGCCTGTTTAATGGCCGCCCCTCCCTTAATGGAATAGATGACAGCGGTGAGCATGGAGAAGATCACGCCGCCGTACACAAAGAAGATGCCGAGGGGCACCGAGCTGCCGTTGAGGCCCGGGAATGCCGTGAGCGTAGCGGGAAGCAGATGCCAGCCGTCCACGACGGGAAAGCCCAACAGCATGAGCGAGAAGCCGGTCATGAGCAGTGCCGTGGCAATCTTGCCGGGAAAGACGACGTCGATGGGGCGAGGGTGGTAATGGCGCACGATGAGCGAGCCGATGCCCAGGTAGATATCGCGGCCGATAATGAGCACGCAGACCCAGATGGGCAACTCGCCGCGGACCACCAGGCCCAGCACGCCGGTAAACAGCAGCGCGCGGTCGCAGATGGGGTCCATAACCTTGCCGAGCCACGAGCCCGTTTTGGTCATGCGGGCAATCTGACCGTCCATCCAGTCGGTGGAGGCCGCGATGGCATAGATGACAATGGCGACGACACGGTTGTTGTCCGTCACAAACAGGTACAGGAAGACGAGCGTGAGGATCAGGCGCGTAAAGGTGATGAAATTGGAGATCGTAAAGATTTTATTCGACGGGTAATCGGAGGTGCCGATAAGCTCCTTTTTGATCTTCTTCTTGATGCCCACAGGACTCCCCCGCTGGTATACGACAAAACTTTCGATACTATACCCGTTCTGGCGATGTCTATCCAGCGGAAGCATAGAGAGTCCAGACATGTGGAGGACGGTATCGGGCAGGATGTCTATCGCTTTTGTGTACGTCAGGCTCCAAACATGTCATAAATTGTCGTATTTGGAGGGTGACGTACAAGTTTTTGTTGAGCGAAAGTATCGATCAAGAAAGCCGTTGATTCTTCGTTGCTTAATCTGTTGATTCTTAAAAAAAAAGGTCAAGCACTAGATGCCTGACCTGCAAACTTCTGGTCGGGACGACTGGATTCGAACCAGCGACCCCTTGACCCCCAGTCAAGTGCGCTACCAAGCTGCGCCACGTCCCGAAGCTTATGTTTGTTGCTCTGCTCTCGCTCGCAACAGGGAGTATATTAACCCGAAACTTTGTCCTTGTGCAAGAACTTTTTTAATTATTTTTGAGCAAGTCCAAAATTGTATCTGCGAGCTGGGGTTTTGTTAGCACAGGAAGTTCCTGCGTCCCTGCTGTGCTTACAATCCAGGCCTTATTGGTATCGGTTCCAAAGCCCGAATCGGCGCGCGAGACATCGTTGGCGATAATGGCATCACAACCCTTGCGGACCAATTTACGCTCAGCGTACTCCACGACGTTATCGGTCTCGGCTGCAAATCCGATCACACGGCGCTCGCCCTTCTGGCGCGAGAGCTCAGCCAAAATATCAACGGTCTCGACGAGCTCGATGCGATCGAGGCGTTCATTGGCCTTTTTGAGCTTGTGGTCCGCAGGGGATGCGGGGGTGTAGTCGGCGACGGCCGCAGCGCAAATGGCAGCGTCGGCCGTCTGAAAGGCGTCCAGCGCCGCCTGGAGCATCTCTGCGGCTGTCTGCACGCGCACGCACTCCACGCGGTGGGGAACATCGAGCGACGTCGGTCCCAGCACGAGCGTGACCGCAGCGCCGCGGAGTACGGCCTCCCCTGCCAGAGCGATGCCCATCTTGCCCGACGACCTGTTGCCGATAAAGCGCACCGGGTCGATCGGCTCATGCGTGGGACCGGCAGTGATCACGATGCGCTTGCCTGCAAGGTCCTGCGGCACAGGATTGAGCACCTCACAGACGGCCTCGACGATGTCCTCGGGCTCGCTCATGCGCCCCGTGTCCACGTCGCCGCAGGCAAGGTAGCCACTGCCGGGGCCAACCACATGGACGCCGCGGTCGCGCAGCGTGGCCATATTGGTCTGGGTTGCCGGCGCCTTCCACATGCCATTGTTCATAGCGGGTGCGATCACGATGGGTCGCGGCGTGGCAAGCAGCGTCGTGGAGATGAGGTCGTCGGCGATACCGTTTGCCATCTTGGCGATGATATTGGCCGTCGCGGGCGCTACGATCACCAGGTCGGGCTCCTGCGCGAGCGAAATGTGGTGGATGGGGTCGGAGGGGTCGTCGAACAGGCCCACCGCGACCGGCTCATTGGTGAGCGCGCGGAAGGTGAGCGGGCCCACAAACTCGGTGGCATGCTCGCTCATAACGACCTTGACGCGCGCGCCGCGCTTTTGCAGCAGGCGCACGATATTGCACGACTTATAGGCGGCGATCCCGCCGGTAATGCCCAGCAGGATCGTTTTTCCCTCAAGTTGCATTGAATTGTTGGATGCCGCCGTCATCATTTAAGCTTCCTTGCTGGGAAG
>CALJNY010000049.1 GCA_937981515.1 uncultured Collinsella sp.
CGGTCGTTAGGAAGACTAGGGACTTGGCGGGCGCAAACAGCAGTGCGATGCCGGCGACGAGTGCCAAGACGCCCGTGATGGCGTAAATCCAGCGCACGGCCTTGACGGCCTTGCCTGCCATGCTTTTCTCGTCAAATCCAAACGCGCTCGATTGCTTGTCATCGTTCTTAAAGATGCCCATGATGTCTCCTTTCGTGCGGCGTAAGCCGTAGCTCTTGCAACCAGTATCGCCCAAGGGCGCTGTCGCGTGGGGCGGAAAGGGCGAATGGGAGCCTCACCTTCCCGAATTGTTATCTTTGTTCCCGTTTGGATGTGGGATATTCAACAGATGTAGAACATTGCAGCTCTGTTCGTTATTGCCTACGTTTTAGGTTAGATTTTCTTAAGAACAATTGGCTTTTATTGAGGGGTCCCTATGAACGAAACAGTTCCCGCGGCGCCGGTAAGCGCTGAGTCGATGGCAAAACAGGGTTGCGAAAAGCTTGGCCTGGACACGTTTGACGCGCTGGTCCGCCGCGCCCGCACGTGCCGCCGTTTTGATGAGTCCATGCGCGTGCCGCGCGAGTTTTTGCTCGAGCTGGCGGAGCTGGCACACCTGGCCCCTTGCGGCGCCAACGCTCAGCGCCTGCGTTTTCATGTTGTGAGCGGTGCAGAGGACTGCGCGCGCGTATTTGATGAGCTCGCCTGGGCCGGTGCGCTCAAGGATTGGTCGGGTCCCGATGAGGGCGAGCGCCCGACCGGTTACATTGCGATTCTTGCCGAGCGCGCTGTTCCGGGTAAGCCCGCCGCGCCCATCACCGAAGTCGACACCGGCATTGCCGCCCAGACGATGATGCTCGCCGCTCGCAGCGCCACGCCCGAGGTGGCGGCCTGCATGTTCAAGGCCTTTACGCCCCGCGCGATCGACGCCATGGGGCTCGATAACGACAGATACGAGCTCAAGTTGATCATGGCTTTTGGCGTGCCAGCCGAGACGCAGGTGATCGATGCGATCGACTCCAACCCGGATGGCTCTATCAATTACTGGCGCGATGAGGCGCAGGTGCATCACGTGCCCAAGCGTCCGCTTGCCGACGTGCTGCTGTAGTTACGCATCGTTGCGGTGCGATCGGCGGCAAAACCACCACAAAGGCGCCCGTCTCCTTCGTGGTGATGCGAGGGGAGGGCGTGTGGCCGATCTGTATTTGGTGCGGCATGGGCAGACTGAGCTCAATGTGAAGAACATTTTGCAGGGCTGGCACGATTCGCCGCTTACGGCGCGCGGGCGCGAGCAAGCGCTGGCGACGCGCGCGGCGTTCGAGGACCGCGGCGTGACCTTTGACCATGTGTATTCCTCCCCGTTGGGTCGGGCGCGG
>CALJNY010000050.1 GCA_937981515.1 uncultured Collinsella sp.
GAACCCTTGGGCCGACGAGTATGGTGACGGCTATCAGGCCACGCTTGCCATCATGGCCTTTGCCTCGGGCGGTCTGTTCGGCCGTGGCATCGGCAACTCAACCATGAAGTACTCGTATCTGCCCGAGGCGCACAATGACTACATCCTGGCCATCATTGGCGAGGAAGTTGGTTTTGTCGGAACCGTGCTGTTCTTCTTGGTGTTTGCGATGCTGATCTACTCGGCGTTTCGCATTACCGATCGTCGGGGCGCGCTTATGGCGTCTGGCTCCGCGGTCATTCTCGCGGTGCAGTTTTTGATTAACGCGCTGGGCATCCTCAACGTGTTTCCCATGACGGGCAAACCGTTGCCGTTTATTAGCTACGGCGGTTCGTCGATTATTGTGTCGCTCATGCTTGCCGGGTTGATCCTGCGCGTTTCGTACGAGAGCGCCCGCCGCGATGAGTATGACCGCCGCCGTGAGAGCTTTGCCGTTATGGATGAGAGTACCGCCGGCGTGCCCCACGTGCGCGGCGAGCGATCTTCGCGTAACGGTTTTACCGTCCTGGATGGCTCTGCGACCGACCCCGCAGCCCGCCCGCGTCAGCGAACGGCGCCGCAAGGTCGTCCTCAGCGCCCCACTCCTCGCAATGCGGGCGGCGGATATAATCGAATCGATTTGAACTCAGACCCGTCGGCGCGTCTGCGTACCGACGACCAGGGACCGCGTGTACGAAGGGACTACCATGACCGATAAAATGACCGTTGCTATTGCAGCCGGCGGCACGGCAGGGCACATCAACCCCGCGCTCGCCTTGGCCGAAGAGCTGCGTGACCGTGGCCACTACGTTGTGTTCGTGGGTCAGTCGCGCAAGCTCGAGGGTCGTCTGGTCCCCGAGGCTGGGTTTGATTTTGTGCCCATTACGGTCACAGGCTTCGACCGCTCCCGTCCTTGGACGGCGCTGACCTCGCTGTGGCGTGTCAACAAGGCCAAGCGTGCGCTCGCCAGTCATTTTTCAAAGGTTGGCAAGCCCGATGCCGCCATTGGTTTTGGTGCCTATGTCGAGGTTCCGCTGCTGGGGTGGTGCAAGGGCGCGGGCGTTCCGTATCTGCTGCATGAGCAGAACTCTGTTCCGGGCCTGGCCAACAAGATGATGAACTCCCACGCCGCCCGCGTGTGCATCTCGGTGCCGGCAGCGCGTTCGGTCTTTGAGCGCGAAGGTGACCCTGACCACGTGCTCATGACCGGTAACCCCGTACGTCGCTCGGTGATCGAGGGCAATCGCGCTCGCGGCCGCAAGGCACTTGGTGTTCCCGAGGACGCTACGCTGCTGCTCGTCTTTGGCGGTTCACTTGGCGCCCAGCACCTCAACGAGCGCGTGGTTTCGCTTAAAAACGAGCTGCTTTCGCGCAAGAACCTCTATGTGTTGCATTCGACTGGTGCCGACGGCTTTGAGGAGACCGAGCGCGCTTTGGCGCTGACGCCCGAGGAGGCGAAGCGTTACCGCGTCCAGCCTTACATCGACAACATGGGCGATATGCTGGCTGCTGCCGATTTGGTGCTCTCGCGTTCGGGCGCATCGAGCGTGGCCGAGATCGCTGCGCTCGCCGTGCCTTCGGTGCTCGTGCCGTACCCGCATGCGACGGCCGACCACCAAACCACCAATGCCCGTTATCTGGTCGACGCCGGGGCCGGCGTGCTCTGCGCCGATGCCGATATCGACGGTTCTGCCTTTGCCGATGAGCTGCTGCACCTGGTCGATGACGCGGCGGCACGCGACGCCATGCGTCAGGCGGCGCGTGGTCTGGCTCAGGATAGGGCCGCCGCTCTTCTGGCGGATGCGGTAGAGGGTTTGCGTTAGTTAGACGGGATATCGTCGGTCGCCCTCGCGCTGATGCGGTAGGTGCGGTACAGTTAACGAGTTACAGGCAGTGTTTACGCAAGGAGTACACGAGCACATGGCTGATTCCCAGACCGCAACCTCCGCGCCCGAGTTTAAGAGCGCCCACTTTATCGGTATCGGCGGCGCCGGCATGAGCGGCATCGCCCTCGTTCTGCACGAGCGCGGTTATGCCGTTACCGGCTCCGACCTTAAGACGTCACGTTATATCCGCCAGCTTACCCGCGCTGGTGTGAAGGTGCATGTGGGCCATGAGGCCGCCACGATCGACGAGGTCAAGCCCGACGTGGTTGTTGTCTCCACCGCTATTCCGGAGTCCAACCCTGAACTCGTGCGCGCTCGCGAGCTTGGTATTCCCGTGTGGCCCCGTGCCAAGATGCTC
>CALJNY010000051.1 GCA_937981515.1 uncultured Collinsella sp.
AAAGACACGACTATTGTCCCAATCGTGCCGGGTCGCTATTTGATCTGCACGGACACTGGTGACATTTTTTATGATACTAAAGATAGGGTGCGCAAGCACCTGACCGACATCATTGATGTAGCTACCGAGTCGGCTCGACAAGCAATTCTTGCGCCGATGGAGCGTTTCTACTTCGTGAAAGAAACGGCTCACCTGTGGCGTTACACCGGCGGGGCATGGGTTGACCTCACCCCCGGTTATGAGACAGAGGCGGTGTTTACTACCCTGTCGGCGACTGCTTGGAGCAATAAGACGCAGGCTCTGACGATTAATGGATTGGCTGCCAGCCAGAACGGCGTTATCAGTCTGACGCAGAATATCTCGGCGGCCGCTTTGAAAGCTGCTAAGAAAGCATCTCTGCGTGCTACCGGTCAGGCTGCAAATTCGCTGACGATGACTGCGGATGGCACTGTTCCGACCGTAGACATCCCTGTTGTGGTTATCCTGATGAGCACAGCATCTTAAAAGATAAGCCGGGGCTTCCCGGCTTTTTCTTTACCAATTTTCAATAAAACGCGAAAGGAGCTGTCATGGCTCGCAAAAGAAGAAAGAAGCGTAAGCTCGAGTTCTCCAAGCTGATTCTGGTCTTTGAGACCGTACTCGTGGCTTATGTGTCGCACAGGGTTCTCGGTTTTGTCGGACGGGCGATTGAGTTGGACTACACAGGGTCTCTCCCCTATCTGACGACCTTTATCTCCGCTGTCTGGGCGGCATATGGTACGAGCGTCAGCTTCTATCAGAGCAAAAGCGGCAAGGAGAACATTAAAAAAATTGAGATCGCGCCGCCAGTTTCTTATACAGATACCGACTTCGGATATGAGAACGACGACCGCGACTGCTGATAACTTTTAAGTATATTTTAACGCCAAATGATTGACTTTTCATGCGAAATATTGTATAATAAAAGAGTGGAAACCCGACGGTTGCCACAACATACATATACTTTTGAACCGAGGGGTTGCGCCCTCAATTCTCGAGCCGCCTGTTGCAGCAGACGGCTCAATTCTTGCTATTTCTCATGTACAGCGCTAACGCTATCATGCTCGCGACTGAGCCGGCAATCTGTATTGCCCTTTCAATCGCTCCCAGAATCTCAAGAGTTATATGTATCGCCTCCCTTCGAGAATAATTTCCCGCGAGGGCCATACACACGCCTCCACTCCGCTCTCGCGGGATGACAGGCAACCGTCTTTTAACCATTCCTAACCACTAATTCACGCTACTCGCTCACTATTGGTTGGGTTTCCACTAAACACATTATACCGTATTTTTGCCAAAAGTCAATTAAATGGCATTTTCGACAGTCCTTCGGGATTGTCTTTTTTTATGCCCGAAAGGAGGCAATTATGGATACTAATCAGATTGTACAGCTCATTGTGGCTATTCTTACCGGTCTGGCCACCTGCATCCCGCTTGCTGTAAAGCTGGTGGAGTATGTTAAGACCGCGACCAAGGAAAAGAACTGGGCGAACCTGCTCGGCCTCGTTATGTCCCTGATGGAACAGGCGGAGAAGAAGTTCGACGACGGCGCAACCAGAAAAGAATGGGTCATGGCTATGGTTAAGGCTTCGGCTGACTACATCAATTACCCTGTAGACGAGGATACGCTGTCCAAGATGATCGACAGTCTCTGTGATATGTCCAAGGTTGTCAACGGCACGAATACAAACCAGACGATTACTACCGAGCAGACCTTAAAGTCTCCGGGTGTATCCGGAGCAATGTTTTACGGCGGAAAGAATTTGGAGGTGCCGACCGAATGAAGTCTCAGTATGGGTTTACTCTGATGACGATCTCGGAGTTTGAGTCGTGGATCGTCCAGCAGAAGGTCACTCGCAGGATCACCGTAATTCAGGAGCATCACACTTGGTCTCCCTGCTATAAGCAGTTCAACGGCTCGAATCACCTCCAGTTGCAGAAGAATATGCGCGACTATCATGTGAACAGTGCAGGCTACGCTGACATTGCGCAAAACTTCACGGTATTCCCTGATGGTATGATCTGCACTGGTCGTTCGATGAACGTCGCGCCGGCCGGTTGTCGTGGAGCAAACACGAACGGCATCTGTATTGAGAACCTTGGCAACTTCGACGTTGGTGGCGACAAGATGAATGCTGCCCAGAAGGATGTTATCGTTCGCATGGCCGCGGCTCTTCTGAAGAAGTTCAAGCTCTCGCCGGAGACCGGTATCACCTATCATGCGTGGTGGACGGATAGCGGCAGCCCGCTTGGTACTTATATCGCTGGGCGTTCCTGCAAGACTTGCCCGGGCACCGCTTTCTTCGGCGGCAACACCCGCGCAAGCTACGACAAGAACTTGAAGCCGCTGATCGTGAAGGCTATGAATGGCACTTACAACGTGCCGGTAAAGGAGGAAGAAGAAGTGACTCAGGAACAGTTTAACAAGATGATGGATACTTATCTGGTCGGCTTGGCTAAGCAGCAGCCGAGCTCTTGGTCTGAGACTGCTCGTAAGTGGGCTGAAGGTATCGGCCTGATTAAGGGCGACGACAAGGGCAATAAGAACTACAAGAGCTTCTGCACAAGAGAGCAGATGGTTCAGTTCTTGTACCGGTTTAAGGATATGAAGTAAGTTTTGGGGCGCAAACGCGCCCCATTTTTTACGAATATTATCCACTTTTGTGCATATCCATTCATAAAAAAACCCGCCTGCAATCAAAAACAGGCGGGGATTTTTAGGTCTTGTTAATAGATGTAAATTACTGACATGTATCAAAAAATTTTTGACGTTTTTCAAAATGCCCAAATCCTTAGATATATGGTCACTTTTTAAGAGGTGTTAGCCAGAGAAGGTTATTCCCACTCGG
>CALJNY010000052.1 GCA_937981515.1 uncultured Collinsella sp.
CCGGGTGGAACGTGGGCATCACCACAAAATGCCCCATCTGATGGAACCTGCCGCGCAGCTTGGTGATGCCGATCTCGGTCTTAAGCACAAAGTGCGTCGCGGGATTGCCGAGCGTCACGATGATATCGGGCCAGATACTGCGAATCTGCTCACGCAAAAACGGCGAGCATGCCAATACCTCCTCGGGGCGCGGATTGCGGTTTCCCGGCGGGCGACACTTGAGCACGTTGGCGATATACACATCTTCACGTTTAAGGCCCGCCAGCGACAGAATACCGTTAAGGTCCTCACCCGCTGCGCCGACAAAGGGCTCGCCTTGCAAATCCTCATTGCGGCCCGGCGCCTCGCCAATAAACATCACGCGGGCACGGGGATTGCCCACACCAAACACAATGTTATGACGCGACTGGTAGAGCTGGCAGAGGTGACAATCGCCCAGAACGGCCTCAATTTCCTCGAGTGCGACCTCACGTGGCGCCTGATGGGTATGGCCGGGAATGTGCATGACGCCCATAGCGGCTCCTACACGTAGACCTTGTCGAGACGCATGCCAAAGCCGCAGGCGACCTCGTAGTTAATCGTTCCGCGCAGTCGGGCCATCTCGTCCATAGTGATCTCGGCATCGCCATCGCGGCCGACAATAATCATCTCGTCACCATGCTCAGCCTCGGGAATCTCATGCGCCGGGTTGGACTGAATGGCGACCATAAACTGATCCATGCAGATATTGCCAACCTGACGCACGCGCTCGCCGCGATACAGCACATCCATACGATTGGAAAGCGTACGCGATAGGCCGTCGGCATAACCGATCGGCAGTGTGCAGATCTGAACGCGCGTACGCGGTACGCGGTAGGTAAAACCGTAGCCCACACCCTCACCCATCGCAGGGTGTGCCACGCGCGTCACGCGCGCATGGACGCTCATAACGGGATCGAGCTGCATCACGCGGCCGCTCAGCTCGCACGGCTGCATGCCATACAAGCCAACGCCGGCGCGAATCATATCAAAATGCATCGAGGGGTCGAGCATCGAGGACGGTGTGTTGGCGCAGTGCACGATACCGCACTCAAAACCCGCATCCTTAATGGCCTGAACGGCCTCGGTAAAGCGCTGGCACTGCAGTTTGTAGTCCCAACCCGAAGGCTCGTCGGCCGTGGCGAAGTGCGTAAAGACGCCGTCGCACTGAATACCGCGATGGAAACTAATGCCGCGCACAAAGTCGAGCACCTGCGTGTAATGTACGCCGATACGGTTCATACCCGTCTCGATGGCGAGATGATACTTACCCACCTTGCCCGCCGCAACGGCACACTCGCCATAGGCCAAGGCAAAATCGGACGTATAGACCGAAGGCATGATGTCAAACTCAAGCAACGTAGGAATTGCCTCGATGGGCGGCTCGCTCAAGATCAGGATGGGTTTGGTGATGCCGCCCTGACGTAGCTCAACGCCCTCATTGACCGTCGCCACCGCGAACATATCAGCGCCGGCCGAGTACATGATCTTGGCGCACTCAACGGCACCATGACCATATGCGTCGGCCTTGACCACGCAACACAGGCGTTGGCGAGGATCCAGCAGATTCTTATAGGCCCTCGTGTTGCGGCGAAGCGCCCCACGGTCAATCTCAACCCAGGACCAGCGCGTCAAATCGGCCTTATTCATGTTTAATCATCCGACCCTTCGTCCATGATTCCCAGATCTTCGAGTGCGTCCTTCGCCGCCAACTCCATAGCGGGGCCGATCAGGTCGATCAGATCGGTGGCGATAACGCTCTTTTCGCCATACTCCGTCGCGGCGGCAAAGCCAGCATAGCTATGGAGTGCGACGGCGTACGAGTACAACAGCTCCCAGCGATCCATATCGTCACGCATGGTTGCCAGCGTGCCGGCAAGGATGCCGGCGAGAACATCGCCGGAGCCGGCAGTCGCCAACGATGCCGGGCCCGACAGCGGCAGGAGCACGCGCTCAACACCACAAATAGCCGTCGTTGGCCCCTTAGCGATGACGACAAGATTATCGGAGCCCGCAGCCCAGACAACCTTCTGTGCGGCAGCGATTGCCGTCCCCAAATCGTTGACCTCGTCACCGGCGACCAAACGTGAAAGCTCACGATAGTGCGGCGTCATGACCAGCGGTTGCTCACGGCGATACATCTCGGGATTACTGTCGATACCGTCAATCGCAATCTTAGAGAGGCAGTTGAGCGCATCGGCGTCCAGGATAAGCGGAACGTCGAGCTCGAGTAAGCCAGAAACCACCTGCATAGCGCCGGCGGATGTCGTCATGCCCGGTCCGCACAAAACGCAGCTGTACTTCTTAGCAATCTCGCATACCGTCATGCGCGCTGCGGCGCCAAAGGAGCCACGGGAATCTGAGGGAATGGCGAAGACTGGAATAGACGGAAGCGCCATGCGTATGAGATTAGCGCAGGCATCGGGCGTTGCGACGGCAACATATCCAGCACCGGCGCGTGCCGCAGACTTAGCGGCCATAATAGCGGCGCCGGGATACTGCGCCGAACCGGCAACGATGAGCACCGAGCCGCGCGAGTACTTATCAATATTGCTCGGCAACGGTGCAAAATAGTCCGCAAGGTCGCCGGGCTCAACGATCTCGGCAGCATGGTCAACGTCGTCGATTACCTCGTCAAGACGGTCGTACAGACCCCCGCATACCAAGTCGCCGGCATACTCGGGGCCATCGGCGCTATACAAACCAATCTTAGGAGCGATCATCGTCACGGTGCGCTCGGCGCGAATGCAGTCATCATCGACCACGCCCGTCTCGGCATTGAGGCCCGAGGGAACATCGATAGAGATAACGCGGTCGGCGTTTTCGTTTACAGTGGGAATCCAAATGGAGAATGGGGCGCGAAGATTACCGTGAAAACCGGTGCCAAAAATAGCATCGACCACGACATCAGCCTTATCAATGAGCACCTCGAGCTCATCACGCGAGGGGCCGACGCACACATGCACATCGCGACCTGCGGTGCGACGAGCAACATGGCGCGCCAAGGCAGCAGGAATCTCGTCGGGCTCGACCGGAGAGACGATATCCACATCAACACCCTTATGAGCAAGGATGTCAGCCGCGACCCAGCCATCGCCGCCGTTATTGCCAAAACCGACCAGCACAAGGACTCGATCGGGATTGAGCTTAAGAATCTCGTTGGCGGCAAACTCGCCCGCCAGCTCCATAAGCTCAGCCTTCGAAGTTCCCTCGCGCTCGATAATATCCTCGAGGCGAACGACTTCCTCGGTACTCAAAACCGGTTTCATCTATGCTCCTAGCGTATCTTGCGAAGCATCGCCCAGGTGCTCCGTCAAAGCTGAATTCTGCAACTGCTCAAGCTCATCCAAGACAGAGCGAGCCTCTTTAAATGTTTGCGCAACACGTTCCTTGGTGCTCACCTTTTCGTCTTTTGGTTTCGGGCGGGCATCTTCGGTAATGGCGATGGCATTCGCAACAGCCAAGTCGCCCGTTAGCGTAATGGAAAGAGCAACCTCAACGACGCCAAGCTCTTGAGCTATCTCGAGCGCACGTCCCGAAAGCAATGCCTTCGGCTTGCCGAGTTTATCGCGCGTTACCGAGACATCTTTACGGCCAACGCCCTGACTAAAACCAGTTCCGAGGGCCTTAAGAACCGCTTCGCGAGAAGCAAAACGACTCGCATAATGCGCAGCAGGACGCGATGAGGCGTCGCAATACGCGCACTCTTCTTCGGTAAACACGCGCCGAGCAAACGACGGCGTCTTTTCAAGGATTGATTTCATGCGGGAAATCTCGACGATATCAACGCCGATACCGGCTTCGGCCATGTTCACCTCCATATTGCACAGACTAAGTTATTGTAGCCCGTTAACAGAAGATGCGACAAACGAGGGCCATAAAACACAGCGAGTTTGTTAGATCTGATATATAAACGCAAAAAAGGGGGAGGCCGCGAGGCCTCCCCCTTCTCAGTTCAAGCGTAC
>CALJNY010000053.1 GCA_937981515.1 uncultured Collinsella sp.
CGTCGTGGTTGCCACGCTCGATGATGCGGCCGTGGTCCAGACAGATGATCACGTCGGAATTGCGCACGGTGGACAGGCGGTGCGCGATGACAAACGTCGTGCGGCCTTCCATGAGCTTATCCATGCCCGCCTGCACGATGGCCTCGGTGCGGGTGTCGATGGAGCTCGTGGCCTCGTCCAGGATCATCGCCGGTGGATCGGCGACGGCGGCGCGTGCGATCGAGATCAGCTGGCGCTGGCCCTGCGACAGCTGGGCGCCGTTGCCGGTGAGCATAGTGTCGTAGCCGTCGGGCAGGCGGGTGATAAAGTCGTCTGCTCCGGCGAGCTTTGCCGCCGCGATGCACTCCTCGTCGGTAGCGTCCAGGTTGCCGTAGCGGATGTTATCCATCACGGTGCCGGTGAACAGGTTCACGTCCTGCAGCACCACGCCCAGCGAGCGGCGCAGATCGGCCTTGCGGATTTTGTTTACGTTGATGCCGTCGTAGCGAATCTTGCCGTCGGCGATGTCATAGAAACGGTTGATGAGGTTGGTGATGGTCGTCTTGCCGGCACCGGTGGCACCGACAAACGCGACCTTCTGGCCCGGCTTGGCAAACACGGACACGCCGTGCAGCACCTCATGGTCGGGTGTGTAGCCAAAGTCCACGTTGTCCATGACCAGGTCGCCGCGCAGCGGTACGTACTCGATCTCGCCGGTTGCGCAGTGCGGATGTTTCCACGCCCACATGCCGGTGTGGTGGTCGGCCTCCTCGAGCTGCCAGGTATCGGGGTTCACCTGCGCGTTGACGAGCGTCACGTAGCCTTCGTCGGTCTCGGGCTTCTCGTCGATGAGCTCAAAGATGCGGTCGGCGCCGGCGAGACCCATGACCACGGCGTTGATCTGCTGCGAGATCTGACCGATCTGTCCGCAGAACTGCTTGGTCATGTTGAGGAACGGCACCACGACGGCGATGGACAGTGCCATGCCCGAGATGCTCAGGTTGGGCACGCCCAGTGCCAGGAAAATGCCGCCGGCAAGGGCCACCAGCACGTAGAGCAGGTTGCCCAGGTTCATAAGGATGGGCATGAGGATGTTGGCGTACATGTTGGCCTTCTGCGAGACCTCGAAGAGCTTTTCGTTGCGCTCGTCAAAATCGGCCTCGGCGGCAGACTCGTGGCAGAATGCCTTGACGACCTTCTGGCCGTTCATGACTTCCTCGATATGGCCCTCGACCACGCCGAGCTCGGTCTGCTGCGCAATAAAGAAACGCGCGGAGTTGGAGCCGAGCAGCTTGGTCATAAAGGTCATAAAGGCGACACCGGCCACAATGACCAGGCACATCCACACGCTGTAGTACAGCATGATAAAGAACACCGTGACGATGACGATGGTCGTCATGAGCAGGTTGGGCAGCGACTGGCTGATCATCTGGCGCAGCGTGTCGATGTCGTTGGTGTAGTGGCTCATGATGTCGCCGCGCTGGTGCGTGTCGAAGTAGCGAATCGGCAGGTCCTGCATGCGGTTGAACATCTTCTCGCGCAGCTTCTCGAGCGAGCCCTGCGTGACGATGGCCATGGCGCGGTTCCAGAACAGCGAGGACAGGATGCCGACGCCGTAGATGCAGGCGAGGGTGGTCACGAGCTGCAGAATCTTGGGCTGCGCGGTCGTCCAGTCGCCCGACTGCCACGATTCGCTAATTATCTGCAGGGCGCTCTGAAGGAAGGTCGCGCCGATGGAGTTGATGATGGCGCAGAGCACCACGCCGGCGACGACGAGGGGCAAAAGCACGGGGTAGAAGCCAAAGAGCGTCTTGATGAGGCGCGACATGGTGCCGCCCTTGCGATTGAGCGCGCGCTCGGCGGTCGTTGCCTTACTCATGTGCCTCGCCTCCTTCCAGGGTCTGAGCTTGCGTTACGGATGCCTCGGTGTCGGTCTCGACGGCCCCTTCGCCTTCGGCAGACATCTTGTTTTGCGAGGTGAAGGTCTCGCGGTAGATTTCGCTCGTCTTGAGCAGCTCGTCGTGGCTACCGATCTGCGCGATACGGCCGCCCTCCATGACGATGATGCGGTCTGCGTCCTGCACGGAGCTAATACGCTGGGCGATGATGAGCTTGGTCGTGTTGGGCAGATAGCTTGCCAACCCTGCGCGGATCTTGGCGTCGGTCTTGGTGTCGACGGCGCTGGTGGAGTCGTCCAGGATCAAGATCTTGGGGCGACGCAGCAGGGCGCGCGCAATGCATAGGCGCTGCTTCTGACCGCCGGAAACATTGGAGCCGCCCTGCTCGATCCAGGTGTCATAGCCTTTGGGGAAGCCGTCGACAAACTCGTCGGCGCAGGCCAGATGTGCCGCCTCGCGGACTTCCTCGTCGGTGGCGTTCGGGTCGCCCCAGCGCAGGTTCTCGGCGATGGTTCCGCTAAACAGCACGTTTTTCTGCAACACCATGGCCACTTGGTGGCGCAGCGCGTCCAGGTCATAGTCGCGCACGTCCATGCCACCCACGCGCACGGTGCCCTCGGTGGCGTCGTACAGGCGGGCGATGAGGTTTACGAGCGTGGACTTGGCCGAGCCGGTACCGCCGATGATGCCGATGGTCTCGCCGCTCTTAATGTGCAGGTCGATATCGTCGAGCGCCTGGCGCTTCGCATGCGCAGAATACTTAAAGCTCACGTGGTCAAAGTCGATGGAACCGTCGACAACCTCGAGCACGGGCTCGGCGGGATCGGCGATCGTGGGCTCGGCGGCCAGCACCTCGGTAATGCGGTGCGCCGATTCGTCGGCCATGGTCACCATGACAAAGATCATCGACAGCTGCATCAGGCTCATGAGGATTTGGAAGCCATAGGTAAAGATCGAGGAGAGCTGGCCCACGTCGAACAGCGTGCCCTGGCTCGTGATGATGAGCTTGGATCCCAGGTAGATGATGACGACAAATGCGCCGTTGACGCAGATGTTCATCATGGGGTTGTTAAAGGCGAGCAGCTTCTCGGCGCGGGTGAAGTCCATCTGGACGTCTCGTGCTGCGGTCGCGAACTTTTCCTTCTCAAAGTCTTCGCGCACGTAGCTCTTGACTACGCGCATGCCGGTGACGTTTTCCTCGACGGACTCGTTAAGGGCGTCGTACTTGTGGAACACGCGCGAGAAGATGGGGCGCACCTTAAAGATGATAAAGAACAGTCCAAAGCCCAGCAGCGGAATGATGACCAGGTAGACCATGGCGACGCTGCCGCCCATGATAAATGCCATGGTAAAGGCGAAGATCAAGACCAGTGGCGCGCGCACGGCGATACGGATGATCATCATAAAGGCCTGCTGCACGTTGTTGATGTCGGTGGTCAGGCGCGTGACGAGCGAGGAGCTCGAGAACTCATCGATGTTGGCAAAGCTGAACGTCTGGATCTTGTAGAACAGGTCGTGACGCAGGTTCTTGGCGAAGCCGCAACTCGCATGGCTGCAGGTGACGCCGGCAGCGGCGCCAAAAGCAAGGGATGTTAGCGCGATGAGCACCAAAAAGCCTGCGGTGGGAAGCATCTCGGCTACGGTGGCGCCGTCTTTGATGGCGTCGATCAGGTTGGCGGTGATAAATGGAATCAGCATCTCGCAGAGCACCTCGCCAAGCACGAGCAACGGCGTGGCAACGGTGACTTTCATATAGTCGCGGATGCTGCCCATGAGGGTTTTAATCATCCAGTTCCTCCCAGGTTACACGGATTTTCTCGAGCATTTCGGCGAGCTGCTCGCGCTCGTCGTGAGTGAGGGCACTAAAGGCGCGCTCTCTAAAGCGGATGCGGGCCGCCTGGTCGATGCGGGCGTTTTCCCTGCCGGTTTCGGTCAAGCGAATGGTGAGTTGCCGTCGATCCTTGGGGTTACGGCTGCGCTCGATGAGACCGTTGACCTCGAGCTTGGACAGGATCTCGGAAAGCGACCCCGGCTTGAGGTCAAAGTGCATGCCGAGTTCCTGCTGCGACATCTCGCCGCCGGGCTGCTTGGCCAGCAGGCAGATGATGGGCGCCTTGCCGGACACGCCTCCGCCATGAAAATGCATGTAATGGCCGCAAAACCCCAGCCCATGGAGGATTCTCTTAGCGAGACGGTCCTCCTTGGACTGGGTCTCGGGCTCGTCTGCCGGCCGTGAGGGGTCGCCGCCGGGTTCATGCGGATAGGCGAGTGGTTCAACACACATGTCTAAGCTTCGCTCCTTTCTTTAGTTAGGTAGATGAATTGTTTTGTGCCTAACTAATTTAGGAGCGCATAGATTGATTGTCAAGGTACCAAACTAGTGGTTACGCGGTTTTACCAAACCGCGTAACGGCTCGACGCTGCAAACCCGTCAGAGCGGCAATCTGCCTTTCAACTTCGGCGGCATGACCAGAAGGTCAATGCCGCCTCGTTTCAAGGCACCTTGCTCGCTCTGGCGAGTTTTCGCTGACTTCGCCAAAACATCGGCGTTGCCCTTGTTGGGATAGTCGTTGGGGACGTTCTTTTTTGCCTAGTCATTTAAGAACGTCCCCAACGACTAACTTAAAAACTATGCCGGATTACGGGGCTGAATGACGGATTGCCGACCATGCCGAAATTGGTAAAAAGAAAACCGCAGGTAGAAGGCTCGCTATGATTTGAAAATAGGGGGTGTGGTTGGCTCATTCAGGTTCAGCCCCGTAATCCGGCATAGTTTTGAAATGGCACTGAATAAGTGGCGGCAAATGAGCCGCAATGAAGCAAGCTAGCCCCTCGTTTCCGAAACCTTTCCGCAACAATTTGCCCTTCGTGCCGCTCGACTCCGCTCGCAACGTCCCCTGCGCTACACTTAGTCGCACTGTGGCGCTGCCGCGCCGCGCCCGAACCAAGGGGGACACTCATGAAGAACACTCAGCTGCTGCTGATCAACGATATGTGCGGCTACGGCAAGGTCGCGCTTTCCGCCATGCTGCCGGTGCTGTCGCATATGGGCTACCGCATCCACAACCTGCCGACGGCACTTGTGTCCGATACGCTCAACTATCCCAAGTTCTACATCCACGACACCACCGAGTACGTGCGCCAAAGCCTCGCTATCTGGGAGGAGCTCGGCTTTGAGTTCGACGCCATCTCGACCGGCTTTATCGTGACCGAGGAAGAGACGCGCATCATCTCGGACTTTTGCCACCGCCGTGCGCAAAAGGGCACCAAGGTGTTCGTCGACCCCATCATGGGCGACAACGGCAAGCTCTATGCGGGCGTGCCCGAGTCCACGATTGGCCTTATGCGGCATCTGCTAGAGTGCGCAGACTACGCAGTTCCCAACTACACCGAGGCCTGTCTGCTCACCGATACGCCTATGGCTGAGCAAATCACGCCCGACGAGGCTCGCGTCCTTGTGGACGCCGTGCGTGAGCTGGGTGCCAAGTCTGTGGTCATTACGAGCGCCGTAGTCAATGGCACGAACGCGGTTATCGGTTACGACCATGTGGCGGGGGAGTACTTTACGATTCCCTTTGAGCTCATTCCGGTCTATTTCCCGGGCACGGGCGACACGTTCTCGGCGGTGCTCGTCGGCCGCGTTATGGCAGGTTGGAGTCTGCAGCGCGCGACGTCCGATGCCATGCGTGTGGTGGCTGAGCTTATCGAGCGCAATGCCGACCAAGAGGACAAGTCCGCCGGCCTGCCCATCGAGGCCTGCCTGGATGTGATTGACCATGAGTAACGTTGGCGAGGGCGGCATCAATCCTGCGGACGAGAACAAGCCAATCGGCGCGCCGCGTGGCAAGCGTCCGCGCATCCGCGTGAGCTGCGTGGACCAGCTGGGTGCGTGCCGCTGCCACCATGGTCACAAGCCGGGCGACGTTTTTGACTTCGACCGAGATCGCGGCAAGATGTGCGCCATGGCCTGCCATGTGGGCTTTCCCTATATCGATATCCTGCGCTATGGCGGAACCGTGCCCGGCAACGAGCCTGGTACGGCAAAGTTCTACTGCCCCGAGGTCGATACGCTGAATGTTTGGCTTGCCGAGATCGTCGACGAGTAGTCGAGCGCAATGTGACAAAGGGACAGTTCTTTTGCCGCATTCGCCGGTGGTGTCCCTTCTTTTTGCTTGTGATCTCAAATCTCTGCATTTCATCCGATTTTAGGTTCTAAAAATTCTGCGTTTCATCGATAATCAAGCGTATAAAACGTTGCATTTCATTTGATGACACTAAGGGGAGAGCCTATGCTGCGCAGGAAAATAGCGGCAGAGCTGGAGCGTTGGCTGAAGTCTTCCGAGCAAAAGGCCTTGTTCATTACGGGTTCTCGCCAGATTGGCAAAAGCTATTCGATTCGTGCATTTGGCAAAGCCAACCATGCAACCTACATCGAGCTTAACCTCATGGAAAACCGCCAGGCAAAAGATGCTCTTCTCGAGGCGCGGGATGCCGATGATTTCATCAGCAGGGTGACGCTTCTTTCGGGAAAGTCGATTGCACCAGGCAAAACGCTCGTGTTTATCGATGAGGTCCAAGAGGCCCCCGACATCATGACGATGGCAAAGTTCCTTGTTGAGGACGGGAGGTGCCGTTGGGCGTTTTCGGGGTCAATGTTCGGGACTCAGTTCAAGGGCGTCAGGTCCTATCCCGTGGGGTATGTTCACGAGCTTAGGATGTTCCCGCTCGATTTTGAGGAGTTTTGCTGGGCAATCGGGGTGAGCGAGGGGGCTCGTCAAACGATACGTGACGCGTGTATCAGCGAGAGGCCCATTCCCGATTACATTCATGACGCGATGATGGCAAACTTCAGGACCTATACCGTTGTCGGCGGAATGCCGGAGATCGTGCAGCGTTTCCTTGACACGCAGGGCGACCTTGCCTCTGTTCGTCAGCTACAGTCAGAGCTCAACGAACAGTACCGGCGGGATATCTCCAAGTATGCAAGCAGGCGAGCCCTTCAGGCGCAGAGCATCTACGATCAGCTCCCTATTATGCTCGAGGGCGAAAACAAGCGCTTCGTGCTCAATTCCATTGACCCCAAGGCTTACTACGAGAAGTATCAGCGAGATTTTGTATGGCTTGTCGATGCCGGCGTTGCTCTCAAAGCCGATATCGTAACCGAGCCAAAATCGCCCCTGCTCAAGACGGCGCGGCCATCGCAGTTCAAGCTATATCAATCGGATACGGGCATGTTGATGGCGTGCTACCCCGTTGGAGTCGCCCAAGCGGCGTATCTTGATAGCAAGGAGCCCAATCTGGGCGGCATTTACGAAAACGTGGTGGCCCAGCAGCTGGCTGCCCAAAATCGCCAGCTTTACTACTATCAGACAAAAAAGCGCGGTGAAGTGGACTTTGTGGTCGATGGACCGGATGGGACGGCTGTTCCGATCGAGGTTAAATCGGGCTCCTATTACCACGCGCACGCTGCGCTCGGTCATGTGCTTGATACGGCTGAATATGGCGTAAGACTCGGGATTGTTTTCTCGAGAGGCAACGTTGAGCGCAACGGAGCGGTTCTCTATTTGCCGCTATATGCGATCTGGGCCCTTTCGGATGTTTTGGGCGACTCCTGTGCCGAGGGGATAAAGCTGGAGGTCAAGCCGGTCTAGGGCCAGTCCCGGATGTGACAAAGGGACAGTCCCTTTGTCACATTCATGAGTGTGGATTTTCTCCCGTTTAGAGCGCACTCGAACGCTCAAAGTGGGAGAAAATCCACGCTCATTTTATGCCGATGGCGTGGCCCGTGTGCCCGCGCCGCTCGAGCACCTACAGCTGCTCGAGCATAGCGGTGCAACCGGCGAGTACGTCGCGGTACGTGGCATCGAAATTGCCGGTGTACCAGGGGTCGGCCACGTCGCCGGGGCGCTCGGTCCAATCGAGCAAGCGCGTAATCTTGCCGTCGGGGTCGTCGCCAAAGATGCGACGCAGGCCACACGCGTTCTCAGCATCCATATAGACAATGTGGTCCCAGTCGCCATACTCCGCGCGACGCACCTGACGTGCGCGATGTGCGACGACGGGAATCCCGACCTCGCGTAGCTTGGCAACGGTACCGTGGTGTGGCGGGTTGCCGATCTCCTCGGTCGAGGTCGCAGCGGAATCAATGACAAACTCGCCCGCGCGCCCGGCGCGCCGCACCAGCTCGGTAAACACCGACTCAGCCATCGTCGAGCGGCAGATGTTCCCATAGCAGATAAACAGTACACGTTGCATAGAACGATACCTTTCATATAGAAGGCTGCTAAAGAGTCGAAGCCGGGCGCATGCCAAGTTTTATTTCTTGGCCAGTTTGAAATAGCGCTCAAATAGCAGCTCAAATACGTAATAGAACATCAGACGGCTATCGAGATCCATGCTGCCCAAGCGGATTTCTTTTTGCACGGTGTAGATAGGGTAGTCGGCTAGTTTCGAGAGAGAATTTCGAGAAAAGCCGGTGAGCGTGACGACCTTGCATCCGCGCGTTTTGGCTATCGATGTGGCGTCAATAGACACCTGCGTCTCGCCGCTTACGGAAACGCTGAAGACCAGGTCGTTTTTGCCGAGGAGTTCTGCGTAATGCCTCATGACATGGCGTTCACTGAGCGTATCGGTGTTCTTGCCCATTATTTTGAGCTTTTCAGCCATTTCGAGGCACGGGTACTTCGAAAAGCCCGAGCAGAAGAACACGATATGCGAGGCGTCCTGGATAAGACTCACGACCGAATCGATGACCCGGTCGTTAAGCAGATCTTTGGTCTGTACGAGCTGGGTATCAAGAGGAAGCGCCTCGATAGTGAATCGATTGCGGTCGAGCGAGGCGGAATACGATTGTTTGAGCTCTGTAAACCCCGAGAAGCCAAGCTTGTGGGCAAGCCTGACGATTGTATTGGGAGCGACGAAGAACCGTTCAGCAACGCTCTTAAGCGTGACATCGTCAATATCATCACGCAGCTCGATGATGTAGCGCATGATCTCGCTTTCGAGATCGTTGAGCTTGCTCTCGCCAGCTCGCACATGATCATAAAAAGATTCTTGATCTTTCATAAGATGTTTCAGCCCCTCGCACCTCGTCGTATATATGGTACCGCTTTGTGTTGCCAGGTGAGAAATCGGTAATCGGTCAAGATTGCCTATTGCCCATGAACTGGGCAAACGCGCGTGTCTGCCTACACATATCTGTGTCGTGAGCGAAATCATGTGTCCCCGTTTCGCATTGGCCCACACAGGGACTCTCAAATGACCTTATGTCGCAAAATATCAATCGAAACGAAGCAAGCCGAGGACAACCGCGGAGCCCAAGGTCTTCGAGAACACCGATCAGCCAACCCTGGAGGGACGGAACATGAAGGATAAGCTCAATATTGTGATCGTTGGCGGCGGCTCCACGTGGTGCCCTGGCATTCTTAAAGCCCTGACCAAGCACATGGACATTCTGCCGCTGAACCGCGTGATGCTCTATGACATCGATGCCGAGCGTCAGCGTCCGATCGGCGAGTTTGGCAAGATCCTCTTCGCTGAGGAGGAGCCCGGTGTGGAGTTTGGTTATACCACCGATAAGGACGAGGCTTACACCGACGTCGACTTTGTGCTCTGCCAGATTCGTACCGGCGGCTACGAGATGCGTAGCAAGGACGAGAAGATTCCGCTGCATATGGGAATCATCGGCCAGGAAACGGTGGGCCCTGGCGGCATGGCTTACGGTATGCGCTCCATGCATGACATGGTTGAGATCGTCAACGACGTTCGCGCTCATAGCCCGGAGGCGTGGATTATCAACTACACCAACCCGGCTGCTATTGTGGCATATGGTCTCGAGCGCGTCCTGCCCGATGAGCATCGCGTCCTCAACATCTGCGACCAGCCCGTCAACCTCATGCGCTCTTACGGTCGCCTGCTCGGTCGCGATATGAGCAAGACGGAGCCCGTGTACTTTGGTCTCAATCACTTCGGTTGGTTCAAGCACATCTACGATGAAGAGGGCCATGACCTCGTCCCGCAGATTAAGGAGTACACGGAGAAGAACGGCTTCCTTCCTGCCGATGCCGAGCAGCGTGACCAGTCCTGGCTCGACACCTACGCCATGGTCAAGGACATGCTCGAGGACTTCCCCGACTATCTGCCCAACACTTATCTGCAGTACTATCTGTATCCCGAGTACAAGGTCGCTCACCTCGACCCCGACTACACTCGTTCCGACGAGGTCATCAACGGTCGTGAGAAGCGCGTGTTCGCCGAGTGCGAGCGTGTTGCCAAGGTCGGCACCGCAAAGAACTCCTCGGTTGTGCAGAACGATGCTCATGGCGATATGATCGTGGAAATCACCTCGGCCATTTATCGCAACACCAACAAGACCTTCATTGTCATCGTGCCCAACAACGGCATTATCGAGGGTATGCCCGATGACGCCATGGTCGAGGTCGCAGCAAGCGTGGGCGCCAATGGCCCGCAGCCCTATGCTGTTGGCAAGATCGGCACCTTCTATCGCGGCCTTATGGAGAACCAGTACGCCTATGAGCGCCTGACTGTTGAGGCTTGGATGGAGGGTTCCTACGAGAAGGCCCTGCAGGCACTCACGCTTAATCGTCTGGTCGGTGACGCAAAGAAGGCTCGCAAAGTGCTCGACAAGCTCATCGAGGCCAATAAGGATTACTGGCCGGAGCTTAAGTAGCTAGTTCCATAGCGCTTGATAACTGTTATGGGGCGTGTGGGCTGTAGAGCTGCACGCCCCGTTTCTTTAAGAGGGGTATCCCATGAACAAAGATGAGCTGCTGGCAAAGTTCCAGCGCCTGGGCAAAGTCCTCATGACGCCTGTCCTGATCCTGCCAATCGCCGGCATCCTTCAGGGCTTTGGTAATGCCTTTACCAGCCCCACCCTTACGGCAGCTGTTCCCTGGCTTGCTGCTCCGGGCTTTGCGATTTTCTTTTCGATTCTCAAGGCCGCAGCCGGCATCGTTATGAACAACATCCCGGTTATCTTCTCGATTTGTCTCGCCTATGGCTTCGCCAAGTCCGAGAAGGCTACCGCGGCGCTTTGTGGCTTTTTGGGCTACATGTGCATGAACTCCGTGATGGGCACGTTCCTTACGGCGACTGGCGTTATCGATCCCGCGAATCTTACGACGGGCCAGAGCACGATCCTCGGTATCACCACGCTCGACACTGGCGTTATCGGCGGTCTTCTGGTGGGTGCAATCGTCGCATGGTTGCATAACCGTTACTACAAGATTGAGCTGCCTGCCGTGTTCTCCATCTTCAACGGCACGCGCTTTATCCCGGCGGTGACGCTGCTCTCATGCAGCATCCTCGCATTGGTCATGTCCTTTGTTTTCCCGTTTATTCAGAACGCTCTCGGTGCGCTGTCCGAGTTCATCAAGACTACGGGTGCCTTTGGTGCATTTGTCTACGGCGCCGGCGAGCGCATGCTCCTGCCTTTTGGCCTGCATCACTTTGTCTATTTGCCGTTCTTCTTCACGTCGCTCGGTGGCGTCGAGACCATCGACGGCCAGACTGTTCAGGGCGCTATCAATATCTACAACGCGATCCTGGGCTCTCCTAGCACGCCGTTTAACATCGAGGTCAGCCGTTTTGTCATGAACGGCAAGGTTATCTTCGCCATGTTCGGCCTGCCCGGCGCTGCACTCGCCTTCTACAAGACGGCACTTCCCAAGAACAAGAAGAAGACCGCAGCGCTCATGATCGCCATCGTGGTGCCTTGCATCCTCTCCGGCATTACCGAGCCGCTCGAGTACTCCTTCCTGTTTATCGCGCCCATCCTATACGTGTTCCACGCTCTCATGGCTGGTCTTGCTTATGTGCTGACCTATATCCTGCAGTTCAACGTGGCCGGTTCCGCGTCCTTCGGCGGCCCGCTCTTGTCGTTGATCTTTAATGGCATCATGGGCGCCGCAAAGGGTTCCAACTGGCAGGTTATCCTGTTCCTCGGCCCCATCTACTTCGTGGTGTACTACTTCGTCTTCAAGTTCATCATTCTTAAGAAGGACCTTAAGACCCCCGGCCGCGAGGAAGAGTCTGACGATGAGGCCGAAAAGGCTCCCAAGACCGTGATCAGCGACCTCATTCCCGCCATCGTTGAGGCAGTGGGCGGCGACAACAATATTAAGTCTGTCGAGGCCTGCTTCACCCGTCTGCGCATCCAGCTCAATGACTGTGACAAGGTGGTTGATGACGCCGAGTTTACCGAAAAGCTCGAAGCGCGTGGCATCGTGCATGTCAACGGCGGCGTGCAGATTGTCTACGGCAACATGGCATCTAACTACGCAACCCAGATGCGCGAGCTGCTGGGCATGGAATAAACGCCCCACATATCTATAAAATCCGGTGTAGAAGGCGGCGGCAGACAATGCGTCTGTCGCCGCCTTTGAGTTACCCCACGCGCATTTCGTGTACTTCGGATACACGAAATCGTGGAAAAGCGTGTATCTGAAGTACATGAAATTGCACTGCCGGAGCTTGCAGGCGGATAAACACTACTCGTATGGGGCGGTTTTCACCGGTTGCTCGCCACCTTGGGCTATGTTCGCCCCTATGCCTGCATCCGGGGCTGTGCTGATTGACGGCGACGCTCCCAGCGAGCCAACTTAATCGTCACCAGCGTGAGCGTCCAGGCCACAAGCGAGAACGCGGCGCCCACGGCGCCCACGTACGCAATGCCAACGCTGCTTACCACGGTGCCGCCCACTGCGGTGCCAAACGAGATGCCGACGTTAAACGCCATGGGCTCAACCGAACTTGCGAGTACCATCGACTTGGGATGGCGGCTGCGTGCCACGTCCATAAAGTGCGTGATGCACGACACCGAGAACAGGTACATGAGCAGCGCCAAGCTAAAGACAAAGACCAGCGCGAGCGGCATGGTGCCGCCCACAGCAAACAGCCCGAGTAACGCCGCAGCCTGCAGCACAAACGTAACCAGCAGTGCCTTCATGCCAAAGCGCGCGTCAATCCATCCACCCAGGATGTTCGAGATCAGGCAGAACACGCCGTAGGCCATAAGCGTGGTACTAGCTTCGACCGTGCCCATGCCCAGCACCTGCTCAAGATAAGGCGTCACGTAGCCGTAAAACACATAGACCGAGCCCACGCCAAACAAGAAGATGAGCATGCCGGTGATGATGCTCGGCTCGCGCAGCAGCCCCGCCTGCTCGCGAAAGGTGGCAGGCTCGTCGGTTTGCCCAGCGCGCGGCATAAACGCCACGAGCGCTCCGCATATCAGAACGGCAAAGGTCAGCGTGCCGTACATGGCTACGTGCCAATCGAGCGTGTCGGCTACAAACTTGCCGATCGAAGTGACAAAGACCATTGCCACGGAAAACGCACCATATACCACCGAGATTGCAAGCGAAGTTTGCTGCGGGGACAGAAGCTCGGGGATGTACGTCACACCCACGGCGAGCAGTGCGCCCGAGACGGAGCCCAAGATGATGCGCGAGATAAACAGCACCTGGAAGTTGGGCGCCAACGCCATGACCAGGTTGCCGAGCACAAAGACGATGCTGTAGCACACGAGCAGCTGGTAGCGGCGAAAACGCCCCGTGCTGAGCGCAAGCACCGGCGTGGCGATGGCGTAGACAAGCGCAAACACGCTGATGAGCTGGCCCGCGGTGGCAAGCGATATGCCGAGCTCCGTCGCCAGGTCGCTCTCGATGCCGATGATCACGAACTCCGAGCAGCCAAGCGAAAAACCTAACAACACGAGCAGCGCCAGGCAGAGCTTGGTGCGCGCGGGGGAGAGCGCGGCGGCGGTTGACTTACTTTTAGGCGTGGTTGCGGCGGTCAAGGCTGTCACTCCAATGTCGCATTAATAAGCGGGATTCAATCCCTGCAACTCTAACAGAATGTGACAAAGAGACAGTCCCTTTGTCGCATTGCGCTGCCAGCCAGTCGCCCAAACCGTCACAACATTCGGCGAAAATCTCGAAATCGAGGAAAAGCGTCGAATGTTATGACGGTTTTCCTATCTGTGCCGGCGAGTTCCAGTGCCGTCTGGGGGTATAAGGCTAGCAAGTGTTTATTTGCGAGGCCTAAGGGGCGCCCCGTATGGATATCGATAACTTTGAATGGTGGTATAGCGAGGGCGAGGCTCCGGACGAGGAGTGGGACGAGCCCGCGCCGCGTGACGTGTCGAGCGACGAGGACGAGACCGGCAACGATGCCGTCGAGACGGATGCCGCTTCCGACTCCGCCGAACCCCTAACCTTTGAACAGGCCTGGGCTCAGGCCGAGGCCGACGAGGCTAAGGCCGACGCTACGGCCACGCTCGGCGAGCCAGCCGACATGTCCATCTCGCCGGCCAAGACCCCGCAGCCGCGCCATAACATCGATCCCGGCAGTACGGCATCTTTCAGCATTCTCGACGTGCCCGCGCAGGGTGCCCAGGCGCCCGCCCCCACGCATCGCCCCAACCTAGCTCGTGAGGAAGACGCGGCCCGCCGCTCTCCGCTCGGCCCCATCCTCATCGCCTTCATGGCCGGCGTCATCGCTTGCTCGGCGATCGGAAATGTCTGGAGCCATGTGGAGCAGCAGCGCAAAGATGCCGCCAAGGTCGAGATGTCTGTCGAACAATCGCTCAGCCGCACGCGCTCGGTGCACGTGTCGGTCGAGGTCAAGGACGGTGCGACATGGGACACCGCCCGCGGCGACAGCCAGATGCTCATCCACATCGCGGGCCGCACGCTCAAAGGGCAGGCGATTGACGAGTATCAATATGTCAACTCCGCTGGCGACGGCATCGAACTCAAGCCCGGCGACTACGAGCTCACGGTCGACGAGCCGCCCGTCGCCACCGATGGCACGCGCTTCCGCGCCTCAAAGCGCATGGTTCCCGTGAGCTTTAACTCGCAGGCGCCTGATACGGTCGACAGCACGCCGCAGGGTGGGTTCGACCTTTACGTGGATACTCAGTAGGCGCTCGCCGCTCATTCCGCTATGGCTACTCAATTATCGCCTGCCGTCCCGCCGCCAAGAGTGGGACAATAGCCCTCGACACTGTTGTTTACTTTTGGAGGAAGTAGCATGTCCACCGTCACTACCATCAAGCGCGGCGGCCTTACCGCGGCCATCGATTCCATGGGCGCCCAGCTCACGAGCCTTGCCCTCAACGGCAACGAGTATCTGTGGCAGGGCGACCCCGCCTTTTGGGGCAAGCATGCGCCCATTCTGTTCCCCATCGTGGGCTCACTGCGCAACAACACGGCGACGTCTGCGGCCGGCACCTGCGAGATGCCGCGCCACGGCCTCGCGCGCATCGTCGAGCACAAGCTGGTCGAGGTCTCCGAGGACGGCTCGTCCGTCACCTACGAGATCGCCGACACGCCCGAGTCGCTCAAGGCTTTCCCCTTCCACTTTAAGCTCAACATGACCTATTCCCTAACCGGCGACGCCACGCTCACGCAGGCCTTTGCCGTCACCAACACCGGCGACGTGGACCTGCCGTTCTCGGTGGGCGGCCACCCTGCATTTAACGTGCCGGCTCCCGGTGCCGAGGACGAGACGTTCGAGGATTACGAGCTCGCATTTACCGAGGCTTGGACCAACGAGGCCCCCATCATCACGCCCGATGGTCTCATGACGTTCGAGGGCAGCTACAAGGCGCCCGATAACTCTGACGTGCTGCCCATCACGCACCGCAGCTTCGATAACGATGCCATCATGTTCACCGATACCCCGGGTTCCACGCTCACGCTGCGCGGCCGCAAGTCGGGCCACGGCGTCAAGATCGACTTTGAGGGCTTTAAGTACATCGGCGTGTGGTCTGCCGCCAACGACGCCCCGTTTGTGGCGCTCGAGCCCTGGACCGGTCACACCACCATGGACACCGAGGACGACGTCTTTGAGCACAAGGTCAACACCATTACGCTGGCGCCGGGCGAGACGGACGTCCGCAGCTTTAGCGTCACTTTGCTCTAGAGGTTCCGCCGTTCTGACGAACGGCGGGCCGGTCGACGCTGCGCGCCACCCAGAGCGACAATTTGTCATTCAAAAGGCAAGGCATGACCAGAAGGTCTATGCCTTGCCTTTTTCATGCCAACTTGTTCGCTCTGGGCGGCGCTCGCTGGCATTGCCAAAACATCGACGTTCCCAATGACTACTGTGTGTCTATTAATTTTTCGCGCACATGACGCGCTGCTGGTTGCGGGCGTATATCCTATCTTATTGTCAGTAACGCAAAATAGGGAAGGCACCAGATGCAACCTCGGCAACAGCGCGGCATGCAGACCCAGCCGGTATGCAGCCGTCGCATCTTTTTGGGTGGCGCTCTCGCTGCGAGCGCTTCCGTCGTCGCCGGCGCGCTCGCCGGCTGTCAGCGCCCGTCCACGCTCAAGGTGGTTCAGCCCACGACGGGCGGCGGTCGCGATGACCTGTCCGATTCCGTGATCGGCAAGGATAAGATCCGCATCGGCATGGAAGCGGCCTACGCCCCGTACAACTGGCAGGTTTCCGAAGCCAGTGAGTACACCATCCCCATCGACAACGTGCAGGGCGCCTATGCCGATGGCTACGACGTGCAGATCGCCAAGATCGTCTGCAAGGCCCTCGGTGGCGAGCCCGTTGCCGTCAAGCAGAGCTTCTCGGGCCTTATCGATTCGCTCAACAACGGCCAGATCGACCTCATCATCGCCGGCATGAGCGCCACGCCCGAGCGCGAGGAGTCGGTCGGCTTTTCCGACCCGTACTTCATTGGCTACTTTGGCCTGTTCGTAAAAGAGGGTTCCCCCTACCAAAACGCGACCAAGCTCAGCGACTTCAGTGGTGCTACGGTCCTCGGCCAAAAGGACACCATGCTCGATACCGTTATCGACGAGATCCCGGGCGTTGTGCACAAGAACCCGGTCGATTCGGTTCCCACGGTGTTTTCGAACCTGCTGCAGGGCACGTGCGATGCCGTGACCTACAACACCGAGAACGAGAAGGGCTATATGGCCCAAAATCCGGGTATTGTCCCCATTCATTTTGCCGAGGGCGAGGGCTTTAAGCAGGAGGTCACGGCAAACGTCGGCTGCCGCAAGGGCTCGGACAAGCTGCTTAAGCTCATCGACAAGACACTCAAGGGCATTAGCCAAGAGGAGCGCGACCAAATGTGGGACGCGTGCCTCGACCGTCAGCCGGCATAGGGAGGCAGCATGAAAGCCATCAATCACCTGGCCTCCTTTATCAAGGCCGACCACCGTTATGTATACCTGGGCACGAGCGTTATCGCGGCGCTCGGCCTGGCGTTTAGCCAGCGCAACCCCACGCCGCTGAGCTTCTTGGCCCCCACCGGTATCTTCCAGGATTGCCTTTGGGCGATTCTTTGGGCCTGGCTTGTCGTGTCGGCGGCGGCGCTGGTCACCAAGCTCATGCACTGGAACGACTATCGCGAGGCGTCGCCGTTCGCATCCGAGCGTTTCCGTCGTGGCGTACGCTTAGGCAGCTACGTCGTGGTCGCCATCGCGGCGATCTTTTTCGTGGACCGCTGCGTCATGTCGTTTATCGACCTGGTGCAGGTGAGCATTGTCTCGGATTCCAACCCCAGCGACTTTTTGTCGAGCCTGGTCTACATGACCTACAAGAGCGGCGACTTCTTCATCCGCGGCATCGAGATCACCATCGCACTTGCGACCTTCGGCACCGTCATTGCATTCTTCCTGGCGCTGCTCTTCGTGTTTTTGCGCATTCAGACGTTCGACCGCGTGGATAACGACCTGGTGCGCTTCTTTAAGAGTATCGGCCGCGGCTTTGCGACCATCTACTCCACCATCGTGCGCGGCACGCCCATGATGGTTCAGGGTCTGCTCATCTATTACGCGGGCTTCACCGTTTTGCGCGGCATGGGCTTCGAGACCGCCCAGGCCAACCAAATCTGGAGTACCTTCACCGCCGGCCTCGTCACCATCTCGCTCAACTCCACCGCCTACATGATGGAGGTCCTGCGCGGCGGCATCGAGTCCATCGATCTCGGTCAGGCCGAGGCGGCGCGCTCGCTGGGTCTGTCGCAGTGGCAGGCCATGCGCAAGGTCGTGTTCCCCCAGGGTATTAAAAACGCGATCCCCGCACTCACCAACGAGCTCATCATCAACATCAAGGACTCGTCGGTGCTTTCGGTCATCGGCGTATTCGACCTCATGTACGCCACCACCACCGTCGCCGGCGTGTACTACCGCCAGATGGAGGTCTACTGCGTGGCGCTCGTGGTCTACCTGATCCTGACGCTCGTGGCGAGCCGCCTGCTCGAGGCCTTTGGCAAAAAGCTCGGCGCCGAGGCCCCGGCAACGCTGCCCAGCTCCAACTAGGCTCAAGACGAGGAGAATCATCATGGCAGATACCGCCACTACCGGCCCCGCGGCCGCCGCACAGACCAATGAGCCGCTCATCCGCGTCGAGGGCCTGCGCAAGAGCTTCGGCTCGCTCGAGGTGCTCAAGGGCATCGACCTGTCCGTTGGCCCCGGCGAGGTCGTCACCATCATCGGCGCCTCGGGCTCGGGCAAGTCGACCTTCTTGCGCTGCCTCAACCTGCTCGAGACCCCGGACGCGGGCCATATCTGGTTCCACGGCCAGGACCTCACGGCCGAGCGCTGCAACATCAATAAACTCCGCGAGGACATCGGCATGGTGTTCCAGGGCTTTAACCTGTTCAACAACATGGATGTGCTCGACAACTGTACCCTCGCGCCCGTCACGCTCAAAAAGATGAGCAAGGCCGAGGCCGAAAAGGTCGCGCTAGAGCATCTGGCAAGCGTGGGACTCGATAAGTTCGCACACGCCGCCGTGGGTCGCCTGTCCGGCGGCCAAAAGCAGCGCGTGGCCATCGCCCGCGCCTTGTGCATGAACCCGCAAATCATGCTGTTCGACGAGCCGACCTCCGCACTCGACCCCGAGATCGTGGGCGAGGTGCTCGAGGTCATGCGCAAGCTCGCCGCCGACGGCATGACCATGGTCGTCGTCACGCACGAGATGGCTTTTGCCCGCACGGTGTCCGACCGCGTGGTCTTTATGGACAAGGGCGTGGTGCTCGAGGACGCCGCGCCGGCTGAGCTCTTCGGCAATCCCAAGCACCAGCGCACCCGCGAGTTCCTCTCGCGTTATCTCGAGGACAAGTAACCGACCGCAAATGTTTGCATGACAGGGCCGCTCCCGTGGGGCGGCCCTCGTCATCACAATCGAAAGGATGTCATGGCCGAGGTTTGGCGCTTCTTTGCGCATGAGGATGATTTTGCCGATTTGGACGAAGCTGGTGCGTGCGAGCGCCTGGGCCGCGTGCTGTCGTTTCCGACCATCTCGAGTATGGATGCCGAGGCGGTGAACTGGCAGCCGTTCGACGACCTGCGCGCGTATATGCAGCAGGCTTGGCCGCACGTATTTACGGCGGGTAAGGTCGAGCTTATCGACCATTCGCTATTGGTGACGCTTAGCGGTTCCGACCCTGCCCTCAAGCCCATTATGCTCATGGGCCACATGGACGTGGTTCCCGTGGTACCCGGCACCGAGGCTGACTGGACGCATGCCCCCTTTAGCGGACATGTGGACGACACCTACATTTGGGGTCGCGGCGCCATCGATATGAAAGACCAGTTCGCAGGCATTCTCGAGGCGGTTGAGTATGCGCTCGCACACGGCTGGGAGCACAAGCGTACCCTGCTGCTCGCCTTTGGCCAGGACGAGGAGACTACGCAGTACGGCGCAGGCGCCATCGGCCGCGCGCTCGAGGAGCGCGGCGTTGAGCTTGAGTACCTGATCGACGAGGGCGACTACCGCATCGTTTCGGCTGCCGAGTACAGCGCGGGCGAGGACTGGCTCATGCACGCCGACCTTGCCGAGAAGGGCTATGCCGATATCGTGCTCAAGACGAAGAGTGAGGGCGGGCATTCGTCCAACCCCTACGGTGGCACATCGCTCGAGGTGCTCAGCCGTGCCATCACCGCAATCTGCGATATCGAGTGGCCGACGCGCGTGACCGACTTGCTTGCCGCCCAGCTCGTCGAGTTGGGGCTCTACACGGCCGATGAAATTGCCGCCAACGGGGGTGCCATCGTCCGCGATTGCCTTGCCAGCAAGAAGCTCTATCCGCTCGTGACGACCACCTGCGCGCCCACGCAGATCGAGGGTGGCAGCACCGGCGCCAACGTAATGCCGCAGGATATGTGGGCCAACATCAACTTCCGCATGCTCGAGGGCACGAGCGTGGCCGACGTTGTGGCGCGCTGCCGCGAAGCGGTTGCCGGGGCGGACCTTGCCGGTCGTGTCGAAGTGGAGCTGGGCCCCGGCAGCTCCGAACCCTCGCCGTCCCCGCGCATCGGTGGTCCCGGCCTCGAGGCGGTTCGCTCCGTCGCCGCCCGCTATTTCCGTAATCCAAAGGGGACGGAGGAAAACGGATTATTCGAGCCAGTGGCAATTGTGCCCTCGACCGTGATCGGTGCGACCGACGCTGCCAACTACCAGCACATTTGCCCTGAGTGCATTCGCTTCTCGGCCTTTGTGGTTGATGACGAAGAGTGTGATCGCGGCGTTCACGGCACCAACGAGCGCATCACCCGCCGCGCCTACCTCCAAGGCATCCGCTTCCTCGTCGCTCTACTCCAAACGCTCTAGCCAAAAAGCAAGCTCTTGGTGCAATGGGGTCAGGTTTGTTTGCACCAATCATTCCGTGCGGGTTATATGCAGGTTTGCCTGCGCACGCTATCATGTATGGGTTAGATCGCAACTATGTACCCCATACGCGAAGGGATGCGCATGTATCTGAAGATCGACATGTTCTAGCCGGGCTTACCCCCGCAGTGGCGCCGCGCGCCCCATCAACTCTGCCGATTTTCACCTTCACGCATATAAAGGAGTCCCGCCATGCGCGACAAGCTCGAAAAGATCATCAAGGCCTACGAGGAGCTCGAGAAGAAGCTCTCCGACCCGGCCGTCGCCTCCGATATTAAGGAGTTCACGCGTCTCAACAAGGAGTACGCGCACCAGTCCGACCTCATCGCCGCCTCGCGCGAGTACATCGGCGCGCTCGATGACATCGAGGCCGCCAAGGAAATGCTCCACGATACCACCGATGCCGATGAGAAGGAGATGCTCCAGATGGACATCTCTGAAAACGAGGCCAAGCTTCCCCAGCTCGAGGAAGACATTAAGTACATGCTCATCCCGAGCGACCCCAACGACGACAAGAACACCATCGTCGAGATTCGCTCTGCCGCCGGTGGCGACGAGGCGGCCATCTTCGCCGGCGACCTGTACAAGATGTACCAGCGCTTCTGCGAGTCGCGCGGCTGGAAGACCACCGTGCTCGACTCCAGCCCCAGCGAGGCCGGCGGCTTTAAGTCCATTGAGTTCAAGGTCGAGGGCGACCGCGTCTACTCCGTCATGAAGTACGAGTCTGGCGTGCATCGTGTCCAGCGCGTTCCCAAGACCGAGTCCCAGGGTCGCATCCAGACCTCCACGGCAACCGTCGCCGTGCTTCCCGAGGCCGAGGAGATCGACGTTCAGATCAACCAGTCCGACCTGCGCATCGATACCTACTGCGCCTCCGGCCCTGGCGGTCAGTGCGTTAACACCACCTACTCCGCCGTGCGCATCACCCACCTGCCCACCAACACCGTGGTGCAGTCGCAGGAGCAGCGTTCCCAGATCCAGAACCGTGAGGTCTGCATGCAGATGCTGCGTGCCCGTCTGTACGAGATGGAGCTCGAGAAGCAGCAGGCAGAGCTCGGTGCCGAGCGCCAGAGCCAGATTGGCCACGGCAACCGTTCCGAGAAGATTCGCACCTACAACCAGCCCCAGGACCGCGTGACCGACCACCGCATCGGTTTCAACTCCACCTACAACGGCGTCCTTCTGGGCGACCAGCTCGGCACCGTGATCGAGGCGCTCGCCGCCGCCGAGCGAGCCGAGAAGCTGGCACAGGCCGTTTAAGTTACGGCGTTTTACCAAACGCCGTAACGGCTCGACGCTGCAAACGCCCCTAAGCGGCAATCTGACGTTCAATCGTC
>CALJNY010000054.1 GCA_937981515.1 uncultured Collinsella sp.
AGGCCCGATTTTGCCTCTTGACAATGTCCTGCTCATATTAAAAGGAACGTCCCTATCTGTCGCCCATGCGCTTGGCCATCCAGGCGTGGGGCTGACCTTCGTCTTCGTAGTCCACCGGCGCGATCTGCGTGTAGCCGGCCTTGGCATAGAGCGGCAGCACGTACTCCTGCGCATGCAGCTTTATGAGCTTGGCGCCAGCATCGCGTGCAGCAGCATTGCTGGCCTCGACAATCTTGCTCGCCAGACCGCGGCGACGCATTGAGGATAGCACCGCAACGCGGCCCATAATGTATGTCTCCCCCGCCGCGACACCTTCGTCCATATCGCACGCCGGCGACACCGGGGCCTCTACATCTGCCGCGCGCTCCAGTTCCTCGGGAAACACGCGCGAGCAGCCGGTAAGTTGACCATCCACGTACAGCGTCACATGAATGCAGTCAGAAGCCTCATCGATCTGGTCGAACTCGATTTCATAACCCTGTTCGTCCACAAAGACGGCGCGGCGCACCAACGACGCATCCTCAAAGCATCCCGTCTTAATTTGAATATCCATGGTCGCCCCTCCGTTCAAAGCAAACGTTAGGGACAGATTTTAGCGAAAATGAGCGCCTCGCACGCTAAACTTGGCCCGCGCCTTTGCCAGGCAATCGTAATGGCGAACATTGTGGGCGTCGCTTGCGATAAAGCTGTACAGGCCCTCGTCAAACAGGCGCTGCGCCGGCTTTTTCTCGCGACCAAAGCGCCCACCCGCAATAAAATCAGCCGAAGCCTGCAGTTTGCAACCCATATCGACCAGATGCTCGGCAATGCCCACATCCTTTTGAATAGCGCGATAACGCTCGGGATGGGCAATAATCACTTGGTAGCCGCGGCACTGTAGGTCGTAGATCGTGTTCTCGTATTCCTCAAAGTCATACGAATCGGCACGTGTCGAGAGCTCAAGCAAAAACTCATTCGACCCGTCAAAGTGCAGGCGATCGGCCCATTCGATGCCCAAATCCATGAGCTTGGCATGATTGACCTCAAAGCCCATCTGCAAATGCATATCGCCCGCATGCGCGCAAAGCAGTCGAAAGGCCTCCCACATTTTTTCAAAGTCAAAATATGGGTCCCGGCAGTGCGGCGTGCACACCATGTGCGTTACGCCGACGGCGCGGGCCGCCTCGAGCATCGCCAAGCTTTGCTCGAGGTTCGCCGCGCCGTCGTCAACACCGGGCAGGATATGGCAGTGGATGTCTCTCATATCGCCCTCTTATCTGCGTCGTTGCTTATTTCTTAAAGCGTTTCGCCTTCGCAGGGGTGCCCGTTGCAGCCGCTCCGCCGACAGCGGGATTGACCCCAGCCGCAGCGTCGTTCTGCCCCTTATCCCCGCCATAATACGAGTAATAGTAGTCGTGGCTCGAAGTCTCGCAGCAGTTCATGACCGTACCGATCACGTTGACCTCGGCCTTGTTGAGCTGATCGAAAGCAGCGAGGATCTCATTGCGCTTGGCAAAGTCCTGACGGATGACATAGATGGTGCCGTCGGTGATCGCAGCGACTTCGGCAGCGTCAACGAACGTACCCACAGGCGGCGTATCAAAGATGACGTACTGGTACTTTTCCTCCAGCGCGGCGACAAGCTTGGCAAAGCGGCGCGAGGCGATGATGTCTGCCGGATTGGGAATGCGCGGCTCGGCGTCGAGGAAGAAGAGGTTGGGCTGGTCGGTGTCGATAACGGCCTCATCGATCGACATCTGATCGGAAAGAACGGCGTACAGGCCGCCGGCACGATGGATGCCCAGCATGTTGGCAAGCGTACGATGGCGCATGTCGCACTCAACGAGCAGAACGCTCTTGCCGCTGGTTGCGATGGCCTGGGCCAAGTTGAACGCAATGGTGGACTTGCCCTCGTTGGGAATGGAGGAGGTCACCGTAATGGACTTGATGGGCGTATCGACACTCGCAAAGCGAATGTTGGCGAGCAGCGTCTTGGCTGCGTTGTCAAAGGCGAGGGTATCGCCGGTTTTCTTTTTACGGGCCATGGATTACTTACCGCCCTTCACAACGGGGAAACGGCCGATGACGGGCACGCCGAGCAGCTCGACGGCGTCATCGACAGAACGGACGCGCGTGTTGAGCATGTCGAGCAGCACAACAATCGCGACAGCGACAAACAGACCGGCCAGAGCGGCAACTGCAATGTAGAGCTTGCGGTTGGGGCCGCTGGGCTGGGTGGGAACCTTTGCCTTGTCGATGACGTTGACGGCCTGGGCGGCGTCGACGTCCTGGGCGACGGTAGAAACCGAGTTGGCCATGGCGTTGGCGACAGCGGCAGCGCCATCGGGGCTGGCACCGGTCACAGACAGCGAGATAACGCGGGTCGTGGTCTCGCTCGTAACGCTTACCTTATAGTCGGCCAGGCTGGAAAGGCCCAGCTCCTTGGCGGCACCGCTCTTGACGCTATCGCTGTCGAGCAGCGTGGCGATGTCGTTGGAGAGCATCTGGCTTGCAGACAGATCGTTGTAGTAGCTCGTCTGGCTGCCATCGGTCTTGGCGAGAATGTACATGCTCGTCGTGGCGGTGTAGGTGTTGTCCATCATGGTGAAGGAGACGACGCCCATGGCGATCGCGCAGACCACCGGAAGGGCGATGACCAGCTTGAGGTGCTTTTTTAGCAGCTGGAACAGTTCAAGAAGGGTCATGCAGCTTGCCTTTCATTTCCCTAGTTCGTATCGACAAAACTGCTCGTATAATATCGTATCTTTCTGCCATGTCCGAACTCTATACATAAGATACAGCGTCCGCGTGTAAGTTGCGCAACAACTAACGCGGCAGCGGAGGCGCATCGTCTAATCCTCGATTTTTGCCATACCGCTACGCGAACGGTCCCTCTTGTTGCACGGGAAACGTTACCGAAATGGTGGTTCCCACGCCCGGTTCACTCGACAGATCAATCGCGGCATGATGGTACAGAGCGGCGTGCTTGACGATCGCCAAGCCCAGGCCGGTTCCGCCACGCGCCTTAGAACGACTCTTGTCCACACGGTAAAAACGCTCGAACACTTTACCCTGCTCCTCGGGCGCAATACCGATACCCGTGTCGGCAACAGATAGGTACGGATGCCCCTCATCGTTGGTCCCGCAGCGCAGCGTGACCGTACCGCCAGGTCGGTTGTAGCGAATGGCGTTGCTCGCCAGGTTATAGATCAGCTCGTCGATCAGGCGCGACACGCCTTCGATCACCACGGGCTTCGTCTCGTGCCCAATGGTCACATTCGACTGCCGGGCAACCTGCTCAAGACGATGTTCTACCGTCAACATGGCGCGAGAGAGCTCGATGGGCTCTGTGGACCCAATGGGCACCGCCTCGCCATCGCTCGCACGCTCCGCCTCATCCAAGTTGGAAAGCGTGAGGATGTCGTTGACGAGCGCTGCCAGGCGGCCCGCCTCGCGGTAGATGCGGCCGCCAAAGTTGCGCAGGTCATCCTCGCCCTCAACCATGCCGTTTGCAATAAGCTCGGCATAGCCCGAAATCGCGGTAAGCGGGGTCTTGAGCTCATGAGTGATATTGGCCGTGAACTCGCGACGCATGCGGTCGTTATCGGCCAGCACTGCCATCTGGCGTTTAAGCTCCTGGCGCTGCGACTCAATGCGCTCGAGCATGGGAACCATCTCGGTGTAGGCATGTTCATAGCTGCGGCGCGGGTGGTCCAGATTGACCTCTTGCAGCGGCGCAATAATGGCACGGGATTCGCGGCGCGCAAGGAAAAACGAGAGCACCGCGCCCGCCGCCGCAATAAGCAGCATCGGCGCCACCAGCGAAAGCAAAATCGCCGCGACGCCAGGCTGGGCCTGTGCCAAACGAACAACCTGACCGTTATCAAGGGCGACGGCGCGATATAGCATAATCTCATCGAGCGTGGTGCTCGAGCGCTCCGCGGAGCCCGAACCGCTCTCAAGGGCCTCAATGACCTCGGGGCGATCGCCATGGTTGGGCAACGCGGAAGGAGACGCCTCGTTGTCATAGGCGACCGATCCATCCCTGTTGATCAGCGTGATACGAAGGTCCTCGCGATCGAGGCTTCGCAAGAATGCGATGGGTTCTTTTTGCTCGTTTAAGGCGGCGGCAATAAGCTCGGTTTCTTGCGAAAGATTGGCACTCGTGGCATCTGCCAAAGTGTTTTGCACAAAGAACGCGCCCAACACCGTAAACGCCAAAATGACGGACATAGCGCAGACAAATATCGTCGCAAACACGCGATGCGAGAGCGTGTGTTTTCCCTGAGGGGCAAAGACCACGGATTACTCCTCCGATGCGGCGTCCGCAATGCCGGCATCTTCGGTATCGCTACCAGCGGAAGGCTCGGCCAGGCGATAACCCACGCCGCGCACCGTCTCGATAGCGCCGGCACGCTCGCCGAGCTTTTGTCGAAGCGTCTGCACGTGAACGTCGACGGTACGTGAGCCGCCATCGAAGTCCCAGCCCCACACGCTCTGCAGCAGCGACTCGCGGGTAAAGACCACGCCGGGCTTGCGCATAAGATATTCGAGCAAATCGAACTCGCGCAAGGTGAGTTTGAGCGGCTCGCCGGCAACGGTCACTTCGCGATGGCTGGGCGAAAGTACGATATCGCCCACGCTGAGCACATCGCTCGCCTGCTTGACCATGCCGCCGCGGCGCAGCAGCGCACGGCAACGGCTAGCGAGTTCCATAAGCGAGAACGGCTTGGTCAGGTAATCGTCGGCACCGCCATCGAGCGCCATGACCTTGTCGAGCTCGGTGTCCTTGGCGGTGAGCATCATAATGGGCACCGTCGCCGTCAGGCGATCGGCACGCAGGCGACGCATAATCGCCAAGCCGTCGGTATGGG
>CALJNY010000055.1 GCA_937981515.1 uncultured Collinsella sp.
TTGCTTGCCGATACGCTTCCTTCGCTTGCCGATGGCACCGCTGTGTGGACTGAACAGGATGAGTAGCTTGTTACCCATGCCGCCAAGATTTCTAAGCAGGAGATGCGTCTGAATCCTCAGATGGCGGCGTTTGATTGCGTGCGTCATGTGCTTGCCTCGTCCGACACCGCTCCCGCTCGTTGCGTGATTGCCGGCAAAACCGTGCGCGTGCTCGACGCCGCGCCGGCAGATGTGTCGCTTGGCGAGGGGCTCGTCGCCGTTCAGGCCAAGCGCGTCTACCTTGGCCTGTCAGATGGCGCGGTTGAATTGCTCGAGGTTAAGCCCGATGGCAAGCGTGCCATGGCTGCTTCTGCCTGGGCTGCTGGCCTGCAGGGTGCCGAACTTAGGTGGGGTGTTCTGTCATGAGCAAGTTGTCTCCCGCGCGCAAGCTTGCGCTCGATGTGTTGATGGAGGCCGATCGCCGCGGTATGTACGCACGCGACGTGTTGTCTTCCCGTGCTTCTGCCAAGGCCATTGACCAGCGCGATTCTGCTTTTGCCGCGCGTTTGGCGCTCGGTGTTGCCGCCACGCAGGGCATTTTGGATGAGTTGCTCGATCAGTTTTTGGATAAGCCCAAAAAGGTCGCGCCGCGCGTTCGCATGGCGCTTCGCATTTCGGCCTTCGAGATGCTCTACCTTCATACGCCGGGCCGAGTTGCCGTAAGTCAGGGCGTTGAGCTGGTGCGCAGCGGTGCTAAGTCTGCCGCGGGCCTGGCTAACGCGGTGCTGCACAAGGTCGCGGACAACGTCGAGGACTTTGCCACGGCATCCGACGTGGATGAGTCCGAGCGCCGTTTGGTTCGACTTTCCCGTCTGATGGGCCTGCCGCGCTGGCTGTGCGCTCGTATTATGGCCTCGTTCGATACGCCCGAGGGCGCGCTCAACTTTGCCGGCAATCTGGCGCCTGCGCCGCTGGCCCTGCATGAGAACGCCTTTGCAACCAAGCCCGATCCGTATATCTCGCAGCTTGTGGCACCTGTCTTCCCGGGCTGCCATGCTCCGGTCGATGCGCAGGTCACGGTTGCATCGGGCGTGTTTGAGCGTGCTGCCGCGGTTGCCTCGGATCTCAACGCTCAGCTTATCGCTACTGCCGCGACACGTCCCGGTCGTTGCCTGGAGATTGGCGCCGGTCGCGGCACCAAGACCTATGTGATGATGTGCCAGGCCAAGCGTGCCGGGTATGAGCATCAGCATACCGCGCTCGATCTGCACGATCGTAAGTGCGATCAGAATCTCGCGCGCCTGCATAAGGCGGGTATCTCGGGTGTTCGTACGGTGTCGGGCGATGCCTGCGAGCTCAATGAGGTGCTTACGTCGTTTGATGCCATGCTTGGCGAGCCTGCCCTGTTCGACACGGTGTTTATCGATGCGCCGTGCTCTGGCACCGGCACCATGCGCCGTCACCCCGAGATACCGTGGCGTTTGACCGAGAACGACGTTACGACTGAGCTGCCCAAGCTGCAGCTGACGATGCTCAAGGAAGCAGCCGCGCGCGTGGCTGCCGGCGGTGAGCTTATCTATGCCACCTGCTCGGTTTTTGACGAAGAGAACACGCAGGTCATGGACGCCTTCCTGGCCTCTCCCGAGGGCGCCGGCTTTACCGTGGCGCCGCTCTCCGAAGCCCAGATTCTTCAGCTTCCCGATTTCGCGCAGGCCAAGAAGCTTGTCTCCGTGCGCCAAAACGACCGCGGGCTTTTCCAGAGCGTCCCCATAAACGCAGATTCCTACGACGGCCACTTCTGCGCCCGCCTGATCCACAAGTAACTACTAAGTTGCGGTGAAATAGGGATTGAATAGCGGCATCTACCCGCCAAATAGTCCTTATTTCACCGCAACTCGGAAGGTCGTGCGAGTGGAGTTCGCAATAGCGGTAAAGAGTGGGAAAAATAGTCCTGTCTCAAACTTGCTGTTATCAAAAGTAGGGCGGATTACGGGGCTAGATTGGTGATGCCCGACCACAGCAAAAATGGCCTAAATAAAACCCCAGGTAGATGTCTTGTTGCAATTTGCAAATTACCGGAATGGATAGAGGTTGTCGATTCAGCCCCGTAATCCGGTAGAGTTTTGAAATGATACAAACTTAGCATCAGCCAGAAATCCAATCTATAGAAAAGTTGCGGTGAAATAGTTCCTGTTTGGCCGTTGGATGGGCTGATTCAGGAACTATTTCACCGCAACTCATCAGGAAACCTGGGTGTCGGGACCGCTTGTCTCTAGTGGTTGTGTGGGCAGTTGGCACAGCAGCCGCTGGTGGCGTTGGTGCTGGAACCACCGCTGCGCTGGTCGGTGTTGTAGAAGCCGCTGCCCTCAAACTTGATGCCGCTGGCCGAGAACGTCTTGGCCGCCGGAGCGCCGCAACTTGGGCACACGACCTCGGGGGTCTCGGACATGGGATGCTCAACCTCAAACACGTTGCCGCAGCTCGAGCACTTGTAATCGTAGCGCGCCATAATACTTCCTTTTCAGCACAAAGCGGGCAGATCGCTCTGCCCGCATAAATTCAAACAGCTGTAACTGTACCCTATATCGGGGGTTTTATCACGCTTCGCCCCAGAATCTATGGGTGTTGCGCAGGAGCTGTGCAGTTTTGCCCTCGGCGGTCGCAACGTCGGCCTCATCGGCCTGCCAGGTCCAGTTGCCCGTGGCGACACCCGGCACGTTCATACGTGCATCGTCGCCCAGCCCTAGCACGTCCTGCAGCGGCATCATTACGAGCGGAGCATCGCTTGCCAGGGCATCACCCATGAGCTCGCTTGCCAATGCAATGCCGCTCGGCTCGTCGCCGCCCGCAAAGGAATGCGTGCACCATCCGGCAAGCGTTGAGGTGTCGTGCGTCGAGGTGTACAGGATCTTGCCAGGCGTGGGATGAATTCCGCAGCGAACGTCGTAGTTGCTAAACTCCAGCACGTCCATGCCGGGGAAGCCGCAGGTAGAAGCCATCGCGCGAACGCCGGGCGTCAGATAGCCCAGATCCTCGGCGATAAAGTTGAGCGGACCCAGCTCGTCGTAGGCGGTCTGGAATAGGTCCTTGCCCGGACCTGCCAGCCAGCGGCCGTCGGCACAGGCCTCGCCAGCGGGGATGCTAAAGTAGCTGTGGAAACCCAGGAAGTGGTCCAGGCGCACACGGTCGTAGAGCGCGAATGCACGACGCAGGCGGTCGAGCCACCAGCGATAGCCGTTCTTCTTCATGTAATCCCAGCGGAAGGTGGGGTTTCCCCAAACCTGACCCTTGGGCGCAAAGTTGTCGGGCGGCGCGCCCGAAATCTCAATCGCCTTACCGGTGTCGGACAGCCAGAAGTTCTCGGGCTCGCTCCACGCGTCAGCCGAATCGTCCGAGACATACATCGGGATATCGCCGATGACCTCGATGCCCTTCTTGTGCGCATAGTTCATGAGCTCGCACCAGGCAAGGTCAAAGCGATACTGCATGTACGCCTGCAGCTCGGCCTCATCATGGAAGCGCTTGTCGTCGATCAGGTGCTCGTTGTAGCGCGTGACATCTGCCGGCCAATCGTGGCGCGACAGTCCCTCAAAGTGCTTCTTAACCGCCATGTAGACGCAGTACTTCTCGAGCCAATCGGCATTGCGATGTTTAAACGCCGTGTACAGCGGGTCGGCATCCTCGCCGCCGTGGGCCTTCCATGCAGTAAAGTCGGCGGCCAGCTCCTCGTGGCTCTCGGGTAGCAGGTCGATATTGCCTGCAAAGGCCGAGGGGCCTGCATAAGGGGAGCGGAAGAAGTCCGTGGGATTGACGGGCAGGACCTGCCAGTAGCGCATGCCCATGGCGGCCAGATGGTCGATAAAACGACGCGTGGGCGCACCGATTGTGCCCGGCTTGCCGTCATCGGTCTGCACCGAGGTGATGTGGCACACGACGCCCGCGCCGTGATCGAGCGGCTCCTGCAGGCGCTTCTCGGCATGGTGATAGATGATCGAAGAGCCCAGCGGGTACAGGTCGAGCGTAACCGTGCCGTTGTGTATTTCGCATTCGTGGCCGCTGATTACATCGCTCGCGC
>CALJNY010000056.1 GCA_937981515.1 uncultured Collinsella sp.
CGTGAGCAGGACTGTAGAGCAGAAAACTTTACCCGCGGACCCCGCCGGGAATAGCAAAAGGGCGACCCCTATCCGGAGTCGCCCTTGTTGAGCTGCTTATGTGTAGCTGTTACTCGGCGTCGTGGTGACGGCGGGGCTTGCGGCCTCCGTTGTCGCCGGGACGACGCGGACGGTCGCTGCGCTCGGAGCGCTCGCGACGCGGACGCTCACGACGCTGGAAGTGCTCGCCGTCGCCCTCGGAGGCACCTTCGGCGCGAGCCGGGGCCTCGGGCTTGTCCAGACGATCAAGCGAGATCTTGCCGCGATCGTCGACCTCGATGACGACGACCTTGACCTCGTCGCCCACGTTGAGGACGTCCTCGACCTTCTCCACGCGACCCTTGGCGACGCGGGAAATGTGCAGCAGGCCGTCCTTACCGGGCAGCAGGTTCACGAAGGCGCCGAAGGGCTGGATGGAGACCACGCGACCGGTGTACTCCTCGCCCGGCTCGGGAACCTTGATGATGAGCTTGATGCGCTCGACGGCCTGATCGACGGACTCGCCGGTGCCGCCGACAAAGACGGTGCCGTCCTCCTGGATGTCGACCGAAGCGCCGGTCTCGTCCTGGATGCCGCGGATGACCTTGCCGCCGGAACCGATGACGTCGCGGATCTTATCGGTCGGAACCTGGATGGAGACGATACGCGGAGCGGTGCTGCGCGTGGTATGACGCGGCTCAGGGATCACATCGAGCATCTTCTGCAGGATGAAGGCGCGACCCTCCTTGGCCTGCTGCAGGGCGCGGGCCAAGATGTCGAAGGTGAGGCCGGTGGCCTTGTTGTCCATCTGCAGGGCGGTGATGCCCTCGGTGGTGCCGGTGACCTTAAAGTCCATGTCGCCCAGGAAGTCCTCGAGACCCTGGATGTCGGACAGGACCACGGTCTTGCCTTCCTCCTGGATCAGGCCCATGGCGATACCGGAGACCGGGCGCTTAATGGGCACGCCGCCGTCCATAAGGGCGAGCGTGGAGCCGCAGGTCGAAGCCATCGAAGAGGAGCCGTTGGACTCCATGACCTCGGAGACGACGCGGATGGCGTAGGGGAACTCGTTCTCGTCGGGAAGCACCGGGAGCAGAGCGCGCTCGGCCAGGTTGCCGTGACCGATCTCGCGGCGCTTGGGGCTGCCCATGCGGCCGGTCTCGCCGGTGCAGAACGGCGGGAAGTTGTAGTGGTGCATATAGCGCTTGCCCTCGGTGGGCTCGATGGTATCCAGGCGCTGGCCCTCGTTGAGCATGCCAAGCGACAGGACGGAGAGCACCTGGGTCTGACCACGCTGGAACAGGCCGGAGCCGTGAACGAGCGGCAGGTAGTTGTCCTTCACCATGATGGGACGAATCTCGTCGGCGGCACGACCGTCGACGCGCTCGCCGGTCTCGACGACCATGGTGCGCATGGCCTTCTTCTCGAGCTTCTTGAGCGCCACGGGGATCTCGCGCTCCCAGGCGACCTGCTCCTCGTCGGTGAACTCGGCGCGGATGGACTCCTTCAGAGCCTCGACCTTAGCGATGCGGGAGAGCTTGTCGGCGTCGCGCAGGGCAGCGGCCATCTCGTCGTAGTGGGCGAAGATGCGCTCCTGGACCTCCTCGACGGGCTGGTCGAGCGGGTACTCCTTCTTGACGATAGCGCCGTTGACCTGCTCCCACTCGGCGACGAACTCGTCTTGGGCCTGGCAGAAGGCAGCGAGGGCCTCCTGACCAAACTTCATAGCGGCGAGCATGTCGTCCTCGGAGATCTCCTCTGCGCCGGCCTCGACCATCGAAATGAAGTCGGCAGAGCCGCCCAGCTCCAGGTCCAGGTCGGAGTTCTCGCGCTCCTCATAGGTGGGGTTGACGATAAACTCGCCGGTCTCCACGTTGCGGCCGATGCGCACGCAGGCAAGCGGGCCCTCGAAGGGCACGCCGCCGAGCGTCATAGCCAAAGAGGCACCCATGACATTGATGACGTCGAAGGGGTTGACCTGGTCGGCGACGAGCGAGGTGGCGACGATATGTACCTCGTTGCGGAAGCCGTCCGGGAAGCTCGGGCGGATCGGGCGGTCGATCATACGAGCCGTGAGCGTGGCCTTCTCGCTGGGACGGCCCTCGCGCTTGAGGTAGCCACCCGGGATACGGCCGGCAGCGTACATCTTCTCGTTAAAGTCGACGGTCAGCGGGAAGAAGTCGTAATTCTTGCGCTCCTTGGAGACGACCACGGTGTCGAGCATCGTGGTATCGCCCTGCTTGACCAGACAAGCGCCGGTGGCCTGCTTGGCAAGCTCGCCAGACTCGAAGGTGTAGGTCTTGCCGTACAGCTCAAAGGTCTTGGATACGAGTGTCATTGTTCTCCTTTACCCCACAGGCCCCTTGCCTGCGGGCTTCTCATGTGACGCGGGCCCCCTGCCCCCGCCACGCTTCAGAGCGTGATTGTTCACGCCCTTACACAAAAAGAGCGCCCCGCTGCGCAGGACGCTCTTAGCATGTACAAATCCTTACTGGATGTTGTCGCGGATGCCCAGAGCCTTGATGAGCTCACGGTACTCGACGATGTTGTTCTTCTTGATGTAGGAGAGAAGACGACGGCGGCGGCCAACGAGCATGAGCAGGCCACGACGGGTGTGGAAGTCCTTCTGGTGGGACTTCATGTGCTCGGTCAGCTCCTTGATGCGCTCGGACAGGATGGCGACCTGAACCTTGGGGTTACCGGTATCGACCGGGGAGTTACCGAACTGGGCGGTCAGCTCCGCCTTGCGCTCTTTGGAAACAGTCATTGTTTCACCTTTCGTTTCGCGTCGCCCGCGGGCGACTCTATTCGCCTCGGACTGGGAAGCCGCCGGTGGAGCGAGCATCCAAGGTCGAGGTACCAACAGGTCGTTATGTTACCACAAGCGGCGCGCGCCTGCGCATCATCACCGACCCAACATGAATTCCATCGCGCGGAGCCGCTGATCGGTGTGCGTGGCGGCCCAAACATGCGAAAGCCCCAGCAAAAATGCAGCCGTATGCGGATCGATTCGCTCGGCCATGAGTTCATCGAACGTCATAGACATGAGGGCGCGCAGCCATGCAACCTCGCCGACCGATACCAACTCGGCACCCGGAACGCTCGACGCGCATGAGCCGCACATGAGGCCGCCCGCCTGGGGCGAAAAATACGACAGCATGGGGTCTCCGCACAGCACGCATGCCGTGAAATCGGGTCGGTAACCAACGTGCGACAGCAGTTTAAAGACAAAAGCCGCCACGAGCAGGTCCATATGTGCGGAGTCGAGCCCGCTGCCGACAAGTGTGAGCGCCCGCTGCGTGATGGCAAAGGTAAATGAATCCTCGGCATCCTCGAACGAGCAAACGCGCGCAACCTCGGCGATCGCGCTGGCGGCACAGGTCGTCTCGTAGTCAGGAGCGACACCGAGCGGCGCCTCCATAAGCTCCGCCTGAGAAACCACGTCGAGCGACCGTCCATGCGCCAGCAGCATATCGACGGTGCAGAAGAGCTCGCAGCGGGCAGCAAGGCGACCGCCAGGCTTCCGTGCACCCTTGGCCACGGCACGCACCTGCCGCCCCCGTTCGTCGAGCATCGTCAAGATCAGGTCGGTTTCCTTGAGCTTAGTCTTGTCGAGGACGAGCACCTTTGTGCGATATGTGCGAGAGCCTGCCATGAACGCCGAGGCTTAATCTTCGGCGTTATAGCCAAAACGGCGAATCTGCGCCTCGTCATCGCGCCACCCGGCCTTGACCTTCACGTCGAGCTCCAAAAAGACCTGAGTACCAAAGATGCGCTCAAGATCGCGACGGGCGTCGATACCGATATGTTTAATCATCTCGCCGCCCTTGCCGATGATGATGCCCTTCTGCCCCTCGCGCTCGACGTAAATCGTGGCGTGCACGCGCAGGACCTTCTTAGTCTGCTCGAGCGCGTCACAGATGACGCCCACGGAGTGAGGGATCTCGTCGCGGGTGCGACGCAGAACCTTCTCGCGCACAAACTCGGCAACGAGCGTCTCGTCGGAAGCGTCGGTACCCATGTCCTCGGGGAACCAGCGCGGGCCCTCGGGCAAGAAGTGAGCGACGGTCTCGATAAACGCATCGACGTTGAAGTTCTTGACCGACGACGTCACGATCTCGTCATCATATTCCATGAGCTCGTGAGCTGCCTTAAGCTGCTCCATGACCTGTGCGGGGTCGGCCTCATCGGCCTTGGTGAGCACCAGGACCTTCTTGGAACGAGCGCATCTGACGCGCTCGGCAACCCAGGCGTCTCCCCTGCCGATCGGTTTGGTGGCATCGATCAAAAACGCAACGACGTCTACGTCATTGAGCTCAAACAGGGCGCTCTTGTTAAGCTCGGAGCCCAGGCCGTCCTTGGGCTTGTGGATACCCGGCGTGTCAACGAAGACCAGCTGGTAGCCGGGGCGGTTGACCACGGCGCGCATACGGCGGCGGGTCGTCTGGGCCACCGGAGAGGTAATGGCGACCTTCTTGCCGTAACAGGCGTTGAGCAGCGTGGACTTGCCGGCATTAGGGCGACCGACCAGGGCCACAAAGCCGCTGCGGAAACCGGGTTCCACGTCACCAAAGCCCGCGAGGGTCTCGCCCTCGTCGCACAGGGCATCGAGTTCCTCGTCGCTCATACCCTCAAACGGGTCGAACTCCTCGACCTCGTCAAACGAATCGGCACCTTCAGCCTCGTCCAGGACCTCGTCATCCAAAACCTCATCGGTAGGCTGCATATTGTCGGACATGGGAATCCCTTTCTAAATTAAGTCGAGCGCGTGGGCAAAGACAAGCAAGCCCACGATCGCGGCGGTAATGGAAAGAACGTATACAGACGCAGCGGCAATATCTTTCGCGCGCTTGGCCAGCGGATGCAGCTCCTGGGTCGCCAGGTCGACAATCGCCTCCATGGCGGTATTGCACAGCTCGCCGTGAATCACCAGACCGCAGCAGATGATGACCGTAGCCCACTCGGCAATATCGAGCCCCACGATGCAGCCGGCAATGACGGTGCACACGCCCGCCACGAGCATGAACTTGATATTGCGCTCGGTCTTGACGGCGGTGACGAAGCCCTCCATAGCGTATGAGAACGACTTTAAAAAGGACGGATGTTCCTTGTTCGATCCGGGAATCATAGACGGCTCCTAGTCGTGGGCATGATTGGTTATGGGGCCGACATGGACCAGCTTGGGGTCCTCGCCGCGCTCGAGCGCCAGGTCGCGCAGGATGGCATCCTCGCGTGCCTCCATGACCTCAGCTTCATCGTCCTCGATGTGGTCATACCCCAGCAGGTGCAGCATTCCGTGCACGAGCATCAGCCGGCACTCGTCGGCGGGACTGTTACCAAAACCGGGGGCCTGGCGGGCAATAACCTGCGGGGCCAGGATAATATCGCCGAGCTCGAGAGTCTCGTCGGCGGGAATGTCCTCGTCAAAGGCCGAGTCGCATTCAAACGAGAGCACGTCGGTCGTGCGATCGATGCCACGCCACTCAAGGTTGAGCTCGTGCATCTCATCATCGTCGACATACGAAAGGGAAATCTCGACCTCACGCTCAACACCCTCGGCGGCAAGCACAACTCCGCAGATGTGCTCCACCTCCTGGGCATCGAGCAGCGTATCGAGCTCGGCATCGTTGCTGATCAATACACTCAACGGGACTCCTTTCGATCGTGCGCGCGCTGCTCGCGCGCATCGTCGTATGCATCATAGGCCTCAACGATACGGCCCACCAGGGCATGACGCACCACATCGGCGCGCTCCAGGTGAGAAAACGCCACATCGTCGACACGACCCAAAATCTGCTCAACGTCGGCAAGACCGCCACGACGACCCACCAGGTCGCGCTGGCTCAGGTCGCCGGTAATCACGAACTTGGAATTAAAACCCAGGCGCGTCAGGAACATCTTCATCTGCTCGGGCGTCGTGTTTTGTGCCTCATCGAGCACCACAAAGGCATCACTCAGCGTTCGACCGCGCATGTAGGCAAGCGGGGCGATCTCGATCACGCCACGCTCCATAAGCTCATCAGTGCGTTCGCGATCCATCATGTCAAAGAGGGCATCATAGAGCGGACGCATATACGGGTCGATCTTTTCCTCGAGGGTGCCGGGCAAAAAGCCCAGGTTCTCCCCTGCCTCGACAACCGGGCGCGTCAGGATCAGGCGGCCCACCTCATGGCGCTTGAGCGCGGCGACGGCAAGCGCCATGGCCAGATAGGTTTTACCGGTACCGGCGGGACCGAGGCCAAACGTGATGGTATGCGAGCGGATGGCATCCACATAGCGCTTTTGACCGAGCGTCTTGGGGCGGATGACGCGACCGCGATAGGATAGCAGCACGTCGTCGCGCAGCGACGAGGCATCATGCTCGCCGTCGCGCAGAACGGCCAGACAGCGCGAGACATCATCGGCAGAAAGCGTGCGCCCGGCAGCAGCCTCACGAAAGGCGTGTTCGAAAAAACGCGCGACCAGCTCAACCTCGTCCGGATCGCCGCTCACGGCAACGCTGTCACCGCGGGCAACCACATGGGCGCGCACCAAGTTCTCGAGTGCACGAAGGACGCCGTCGCCGGCGCCCAAAACGCGCGAGGGATCGATACCCTCGGGAACGGTAAGTCTAATCTTCGAGGCTTCCATGAACCTCCCTGCGTGCATGGACCAAGCCAGAATCATCGACTCCGATGATAGCAACATCGAGCAGGCACGGGGCTGTGAGTCCACAGGTATCATCGAGACGGGCATGATGGAACGAGCCGAGCGTCAGGTTGTCGCCATACTCGAGCACCGCACGCTCGACCGTGCCCACGCGACGGCGGGCATCGGCGATCGCAAGCTCCTGTGCGGCGGCGCGCATGCGACGGCTGCGCTCGGCCATGACCTCAGGGGGTACCTGGTCGGGCATGTCGGCGGCGAGGGTGCCGGGGCGCTTGCTATACCGGAACACGTGCATGCGCGAAAAGCCCACGCGACGGCACAACGCCAGCGACTCCTCGAACTCCTCGTCCGTCTCGCCGGGGAAGCCGACGATGACATCGCACGAAAGAGACGCCTGCGGCAGATTGGCGCGAATCATGCGCACCGTATCCTCGAAGGCCTCGGCACTATAGGGACGACCCATGCGATGCAGCGTCGCCGTGCAGCCAGACTGCACGGGCAGGTGCAAAAACGGCGCGATACGCTTCGGATAGCGAGCCATCACCTTGAGCAAACGCTCGGAAATATCCATGGGCTCCACCGAGGAGATGCGCACGTGGGCGATCTCGGTGCGCTCCATGATGGCCTGGAGCAGCTCATCTATCTCGACATGTTCGTCGGTCGCGCTCTTGCCGTCATAGGCACCTAGGTTCACGCCGGTCAGCACGACCTCGGGCACGCCGGCCTCCTGGGCTTCACGCACCTGTTCGAGCACGGACTCGACGGGCACGGAGCGCTCGGGGCCGCGGGCCTTCCACACAATGCAATATGTGCAGCGGTGGTTGCAGCCATCCTGGATCTTCACGCCCAGCCGCGAACGACCGAGTGCATCGACCACGTCGCCATCGCTGCAGGCGGGCACGCTATCGGATTCGACACCCAGCACCTCGCAGACGCGCTCGGCGACGTCTATCTTGGACGGTTCGGCGATCACGCGATCGGAGAGCTCCAGCAGCTCCTCGGGATGCAGGTTGACGACGCAGCCGGTTACGACCACGTAAGGCTCGCCCGGATAGGCCAGGGCGTGACGGACGGCCTTGCGGGTCTTGGCCTCGGCCTCCCCCGTCACAGCACAGGTATTGATAACGATCAGATCGGCGTCCTGGGGCTCCACCATCGCAAAGCCCAGGCGCATAAGATCGGCAGTGATACGGTCGGACTCAACCCGGTTGACACGGCATCCGAGGTTGACGACGGAAATATGGGGTGCGAGCACACGGGCTCCTTAATCGAGGATGTCGTCGAGGGCACTCTTGATACGGTCGGTCACCGACTTCTTACCGGAGGCGACGTCATCGCCCATCTCGTCGGCAAAGGCGCGAAGCAGTTCGCGCTGCTTATTGGAGAGATTGGTGGGGACGACCACGCGCAGCTGCACGATCAGACGACCGCGCGAACCGCCACCGCCAATACGCGGCATGCCGTAATTGTTGACGCTCACGGTGTCACCGTACTGTGTGCCGGCGGGAACCGTAACCTTGACGACCTCGTCAGGCATAATGCCCTCGACCTCAATCTCGCAACCGAGCGTGGCCTGTGCAATCGAGATATCGCTCACCAGATACAGGTCATCGCCATTACGCTTAAAACGCTCGTGGTCGGCGACACGCACGTTGACGATCAGGTCGCCCGACGGCTCGCCACGAAGGCCGGCCTCGCCAAAACCACTCACGCGCAGCTGGCGACCGATCGAAACACCGGCGGGAATATCGATGTCAATTTTTTCGTGAGAAGGCGTGCGGCCCTGGCCATCACAGGTCTCGCAGGGATGATCGATGACCGTGCCTTCGCCGTGGCAGTCGGGACAGGGCGAAGAGGACTGAACCTGGCCCAGGAAAGAACGCTGGACCGTCGTCACATAACCTGTGCCGTGACAGCGGCTGCACTGCTTTTCGGTCGCGCCCTCGGCCTTGCCGGTACCATTGCAGTCCTCGCATGGGGCAAGACGGTCGTAGCTGATCGTCTTTTTGCAGCCGAGCGCCGCCTCCTCGAGCGTCACCGAAAGGGAGATGGCCATATCGCGACCGCGACGGCGCTCGCGACGGCTGCGAGCGCCACCACCGGCGCCACCGCCAAAGAACGACGAGAACAGGTCGTCCATGCCCATGCCACCAAAGATATCGTTGATGTCGACATAGCCAGAGCCACCGGGGCCGTCCGCGGTGCCGTAACGGTCGTAGTTAGCACGCTTCTGCTCGTCGGAAAGAACGGAGTAGGCCTCGTTGAGCTCTTTGAACTTGGCCTCGGCCTCGGGGTCGTCCGAAACATCCGGGTGTACCGTACGGGCTTTCTTTTGAAACGCGCGCTTAATCGTCCGCGCGTCGGCATCCTTGTCAACGCCAAGTACCTCGTAGTAATCCCTATTTTCCGACACGACCGAATCCTTCCAACTTTCATTATTGTCACAGTGCGTCCTATACCCAAGCTGGGCCGGGCGCAAACAGAGGGTTTGATGTTATTGCATTCCGTACGGCGAAAGCACGGCCCGCTGCGAGCAGCTCGCGAACCAAACCGACACGAGCGCGAACATAAAACCGTTGGCAAATCCATTGGCAAACTGCATCGCGCCGCGCTTCCACCACAGCAGACTGCGATGAAGCACACCGTCCGACAGCACCATGAACAAGCCCATGGCAAACTGAATGAAGCACATCATGGCAAAGGCGGAAAACACGCCCGAGATGGCCGACAGCACCAAAAACGGGGCGATGATACCCATGAGATAGAAGCCGGTGCGAGCCTTACCCTCCAGGCGCTCGGCCTCAACGTGCGCACGACCGACCAGGTCACCGCCCGAAGCGCCGTTCGTGCCGGCGTGGCCCATGTTGGGGATGCGCACCTCGTCGCCATCATGCGTGCCGGCGGGAAACTCAATCGTCTGTTCGGAGGTCACACGGATACGGCCGCTGCCACCGCAATCGGGGCACGGGTCGGCAACGACCTT
>CALJNY010000057.1 GCA_937981515.1 uncultured Collinsella sp.
GCCGCCAGCGCAACCTCGGCATTGCCCTCGACATCAGCAACGCGAATCCGCGGCGACGCCGCCGCCACACGCAAAAAGCCATCAGACTGAGAAAGGTGAAGATTCATAAGAATGCTCCCGTGCGTAGACGCCATTCACAACAATTAGCAAGCCCTATTGTAGTTCAACCGCCGGGTGCAACCGCATCCCACCAACTTGGTGAGCTATTGATGAGTTGATGGTATCTGTTAAATGTCACGTACGATTCACATCTGTTGGGTACCCTGATGGCTGAATGAAACGAAGCAGATTTACACCGGGAGGGCCCCGTATGACAACCAAGTACACCGACGCGCCGCGCACGCGCGTCATGACACCGGCCGCACTCAACAACGGCGTTCACGAAAACCATTCCATCGGACAGACCATGGCCATCGCGCCCAAAAAGGGCCTTTTCGACGACATTTCCATTCCCCAGATCATCGCCGGCGCCGCAGCCGCCGCCACGAGCGTCGCACTTGCCTCCAAGATCGGTATCGCTGGCTCAGTAATTGGTGCCGCCGTGAGCTCGGTCATCACCGTTGTTTCCTCGCAGGTCTACCGCCACTTTATCTCTGCCAGCGCCGAAGCCCTCAAAGGTACGCACGCCGCCGTCGACTACCCCGCCGGCGCCTATGAGCCCGTTGAGTTTGATGCCGAGGAGCACCTGGGTGGCGCTGCGACTACGCAGGAGATGCGCCAAATTGCGGGGCGCGCGACCACGGCGCGCGTCGCCCCCAACAGCCTGCGCGCCAAGGCGGCGGCAGAGCGCAGCCAGACGCAAAAGAAGGTCATCGTCTTCTCGATCGCCATCGCCATCGTCGCGGTCATCGCCTGCGCTGGCGCCATCCTTATCACTACGGCCGGTGAGGGCCTGGGCGAGCGTCCCGAGCCAATCCTTTCGTCGCACACGACCGAGCACGACGCGGATAGCTCCGGTCAATCGCAAAGCCAGCAGGACGACCCGCAGGGCAACTCCACATCCACCGACACGTCATCGAACACCCCCGATCAATCGCAGGGCGCCGATGCCTCTGCGAACAACAGCGGCACGCAATCCGGCACGACCGACTCAAGCCAAACGACTGACGGCTCTCAGCCGAGCACGGGCGACCAGACGAACGGCAATACATCGAGTACGGGATCTACCGACAACAGCAACACCAACAGCTCGAGCGGAACCGCGTCCGGCACGGCATCTGACAGCTCGAGCCAGGGCACGGCGTCGGGCAACTAAGCACGTTTGCCTCTCATAGATAACCGACCTGTATAACGGGCGCGAACCGGCAACGGTCGCGCCCGTTTGCCTTGGGCGCCGAGGTGGCACGCCCCGTGCGATGGTAAGATGCTTTGGTGTGTAAAGAGGAGATTTGCCATGAGCAAGACAATAGTTACGCCCACGCTATCGTTGGGCAACCACATCTATCTGTATCGCCTGCTGCGCGACGCGATTGGGTGCGGCAAGCAAACGTTTATGACGCAGGTCGAAGAGGCGCTCGCCGCTGGTGACATGGCCGCTTATGACCTGGGCTTTGAGTCCACGCGCGAGCTGCTCGAGGAGCTCGACGACTGCATTAAGCTGACTGTCTTTAAGGGCGGTCGCCTGTATGCCACCGTCATCGCCAACGAGGCCTGGGATGCCGCCCTTGCCAAGGGCGAGGACAAGCCCAAGGCTGCCAAGGGTGCCAAGCAGTCCTACAAAAAGAAAAAACGCGGCGAGAAGGACCTCAAGGCCGTGCGCCCTAAGCACGTTAAGCGTCCCGAGTCAGAAACCATGGTTGAAGCCGCGCCGGAACCCAAGCCCGAGGCAGAGATCGAAGTCGCTATTGAGGTAACAGCAGAGGCCGAAACCGAAATCGCCGCCACGACCGATCCCAAAGTCATATCCGAGCAGGAAGCCACTGCGGAGCTCGACGAGGCTCCCAAGTCGACATCCGAAGAAGCCGCTAACCAACCCGAGACGCCTGCGTTCCAAAACGGCGATGTCTTTGGCGACGAGGCTGAGGACGATCAGCCCGACGAGCCCGACAATCAAGACACTACCGAGTCGGCGCCGGGGCCCGAAACGCCACAGCCCGCCATCTCGCTTACGGTCGTCTATGACCCCGAGAACGCCAACGCCGGCATCACCACCATGGCATCCACGCCCATCGAGGCAAAGTCGAGCGTCGAGAACGAGAACGCGACGCAGGTTGAGGTTGAAACTGCAGCTGCAGACGCGCCCGTCACCGTGAAGCCCGCAGATTCCACGATCAAGCCGGAAGCGACGCCGAAGCCCGCACCCGTCATCGAATCCGTGCCCACCTCTGCTTGCGACCAAATTCCCGCACCGGCACCGGCTTCGGCACCCGCGGCGGCCCCAACCCCAGCACCCGTAGCGCCCGCCATCCCCGAGGACTTCCCCGTCGATTTCGCAACCGAGGTCTTCTGCCCCGGTCCGCTTCTGCACCAGTTGTCGACCTATCTCCCCTACGGCGCCGACACCCTCGGCATTGTCGGCGAGTACTACTGGATCGCCCGCGAGCGCGGTACCATCGAGGCCGCGCGAAACCGCGCAATCTTCCCCCTGCGCTACACGCAGGCCGGCGAGCGCCACGAGGTTGCCGTGCGCATCCGCCGCAACACCACCGGCGGTCTCGGAGCCGCCTGGGCCATCGACAAAGTCGAAGAACCCGAGCAGTAACGACAAACGGCTCAAATCCAAATCAGGATTTGAGCCGTTTTTATTTGTTGATGTTCCGTGACCCACAGCGAGCGGGCCGCAAGTGCCCCAGGTTGCCGTGAAAGAGGAGCGGCGCGTACTTCGGTACGCGAGCGACGGTTTGAACGGCAAGATGGGGTGTTTGCGGCCCGCGCAGCGTCGAGCAGTTACGCGGTTCGGAAAACCGCGTAACGATCTAGTCGCGCGTCAGCTTGCGGTGGATACGATGCGGCTGGGCCGCGTCCTCGCCCAGGCGCTCGATGCGGTTGGCCTGATAGGCCTCAAAGTTGCCCTCGAACCAATACCAGTTGCCCGGATTCTCGTCGGTGCCCTCCCACGCCAGAATGTGCGTGGCGACGCGGTCCAGGAACATACGGTCGTGGCTAATGACCACAGAGCAGCCCGGAAACTCGAGCAGCGCCGCTTCGAGCGAGGACAGCGTCTCGACGTCGAGGTCGTTCGTGGGCTCGTCGAGAAGCAGCAGGTTGCCGCCCTGCTTGAGCGTAAGCGCCAGGTTCAGACGGTTGCGCTCGCCACCGGAAAGTACGCCGGCGCGCTTCTGCTGGTCCTGGCCCTTAAAGCCAAAGCTCGCCACATAAGCGCGGCTCGGAACCTCGGTCTCGCCGACCATCATGTGGTCCAGGCCATCCGAGACGACCTCCCATAGGTTCTTGTCGGGGTCGATGCCGGAACGGTTCTGATCGACATAGGAGATCTTGACGGTCTCGCCCACCTCGAGCTCGCCCGAAGTCAGCGGCTCCAGACCCACAATCGTCTTGAACAGCGTGGTCTTACCGACACCGTTGGGGCCGATAACGCCCACGATGCCGTTGCGCGGCAGAGTGAACGAAAGGTCATCGATGAGCACGCGGCCATCGAACTCCTTGTGCAGGTGATGGGCCTCGAGCACCTTGTTGCCCAGACGCGGTCCAACGGGAATGCGGATGTCGGTCCAGTCGAGCTTCTGGCTTGCGCGGGCCTCGGCCTCCATCTCCTCGTAGCGAGCCAGACGGGCCTTGTTCTTGGCCTGACGGGCCTTGGGCGAGCTGCGCACCCATTCGAGCTCGGCCTCCATGCGCTTGGCGAGCTTAGC
>CALJNY010000058.1 GCA_937981515.1 uncultured Collinsella sp.
CCAATGAGGAGATCACCATCGATGCGCAGGCAAAGGCCATGTTTACCAATCGGCGCGCAAAAAACGACTTTAAGGAGCGCATTGCCATTTTTTGCCCCGAGGAGTACAAGCGCGAAATCGTGTTCAACCGCACGCTGACCGAATTCCAGTACGCGCTGTCAAATGGTCGCATCACGTACTATCTTCAGCCCCAGGTCGATATGGAAACCGGCGAGATTATTGGCGCCGAAGCACTCACCCGCTGGATTAACAAGGACGGCTCTCTCATTTCGCCCGCAACGTTTATCCCCGCACTCGAGGAAAGCGGCTTTGTAGTGACGCTCGACAAATATGTTTGGCAGGGCGTCGCCATGTGGCTCCGCGAGCGCCTCAATCGAGGACTTCGCGTGGTTCCGATTTCCCTCAATGTGTCGCGCGTAGACATTCTTGCCTGCGATGTCGCCGAGCATATGGGGTCGCTCGCCGCCCAGTACAACCTGCCGCCCGAACTCATGCACATCGAGATCACCGAGACCGCCTATACCGGAGAGTCCGAGGCCGTGGATAAGCTGACCGCGGATCTGCACACCCGTGGCTTCTCGACCTACATGGACGATTTTGGCACCGGCCAGTCCACGCTCGCGATGCTCAAGAACGTCAACGTCGACGTCATCAAGCTCGACCGCACCTTTGTGCCCACCGACCGCGATCAAGGCCGCAGCACGCAAATCATTTCATCGATGCTCGAAATGGCGCAGTCGCTCCATCTGCCCGTCGTGGTCGAAGGCGTCGAGACAAATGAGCAGGCGAACATGCTACGACAAATGGGCGCCCGCTACGCTCAGGGCTTCCTCTACTACCGCCCCATGCAGGCGAAGGATTTTGAGGCATTGCTCGATGGCGGCAATAACAACTGATACGCTCGCGCGCAAAACGCCACCGTCGAAGGGGATATTTGTCTCCATTAGCTAACTTATATCCCCAATTCAAACCGAATTGGGGATATGATACAAACCGTTGTTCCGCCCAATGAGGTTATCCATCATGAACGAGTCGTATCGCCTGGGCGAGCAATCGATTATTGCCTATCTTCAGCGGCTTGCGAATGGCATCTCGACCGCCGAACTCGATGTTGCCGCGCTGCCCGCTGGGCTACGCGCCGTTGGCGAGCAACTGCAAAAGACGCACGCCATCCTGCAACAAGAGCGCCGGCTGCTTGAGAGCAACGCCTATATCGACCCGCTCACCAACTTGGGCAACCGCAGCGGACTCGACCGTCACGTCGAGCAACTCTGGCACAAAGGCGACCCCTTCACCTGCGCCTATATTGACATCGACCATCTAAAACATTGCAATGATAGGTTTGGCCACGCCGAAGGCAATCGCTATATTCTGAGCATCTGCCGCACGCTCTCCGAAACCATGGAGCACGATGAGATGCTGTTCCGCATCGGTGGAGACGAGTTTGTGCTTATCTCGCCCTCCGCAAACGAGACTGAACTCGAGCAGCGCTTGGGGCAGGTACGTGCCGGGCTGATCGAGGCGAGCTCAGGCGGCAAGGCGCCCATGATCGGCAGCGTTAGCTTTGGCTGCTCGCGCGTCGATCCACTTGCTGGCGACACGCGTCGCCAGATGACGATGGATGCCGATCGCAAGATGTATCGCTATAAGCTTATGCATCGTGTGCAGCAACCGAAAGACGATGACGCCCCGCAACGCCCAATCGTCGATCAGCTTCCCTGCAACGACCGCGTATTCCAAGCGATCTCCATGAGCTCCGAGACGCGCTATCCGTTCATCCTTAACCTCGATACGGGCGAATCGCAATGGTCGGTTAACGCCGTGCGCGATTTTGACCTGCCCTCCCAGCACCCTTTTAACTCACTCGACATGTGGCTCGCCCGCGTTCATCCCGAGGACCGCGACAACGTACGCGCCGAGCTCGACATGGTGATAAACGGCACGTGGCACTTCCACTACATGCAGTATCGCGTAATGGATGCCACCGGAAAATACGTGCTTTGCGATTGCACAGGCTACCGCTTGGACGGCACCGATACCGAGCCCGGCATGTATGTGGGCATTATCGTCAACCGAAGCCTAGCGGATACGACCGATTCCGTAACCAG
>CALJNY010000059.1 GCA_937981515.1 uncultured Collinsella sp.
TATGTGGGCATTATCGTCAACCGAAGCCTAGCGGATACGACCGATTCCGTAACCGGTCTGGGCGATATTCACGCCCTGGTCAACGCCATTGGCGAAATGCGTCGCGTGGCGCGCGAGGCAGGCTTTATTGCCATTAAGGTCGACGATATCGCCGAGGTCAATGCCCGCTTTGGATTCGATGCAGGCGACCGCGTGCTCGCCGAAAGCGCCGCCTGCCTTATGGAATGTTCGCGCGGCAAGGGTCGCCTGTTCCGCTCGACGGGACCAATGTTCGTGGCGCTTTTCGATGAGCTCGGCCCCGAGGCAATCGACGAGCTCGCAAACGAAATCGAACGATTCCTGGGTTCTCCCGTGCTCATCGGCTCGCTTGAATATCAGCCGCCCATTCGCGTGGCCACGCTCCATCTGAACAGCGTTGACCGACAGCCCGTTTCCATTTTGAACGAGCTCAAAGCGTTGCTCGGGAAAGCCGTGCAGGTGCCAGGTACCAAACTGGATTAGCACCGCGCCCGCGCCGCCTCCCCCATCGTGCGATAATCCTCTGCAGAAGTCACCAAAAGCAGAGGGAGTTTGTGATGAAGGTTCTTTTGGTCAATGGCAGCCCCAAGGCAAACGGCAACACCGCCCGCGCACTCGCCGAGGTCGCCGAGCAGCTCAATGCCGAAGGCATTGATACCGAGGTGTTTCAGCTGGGCGCTAAGCCCATTCGCGATTGCATCGGTTGCGGCCAGTGCGGCAAGCTTGGCGGTCGCTGCACCTTTGACGATGACGTAGTGAACGAGCTCATCGCTGCCGCCGAGCAGGCAGATGGCTTTGTTTTTGGCTCACCCGTCTACTATGCGCACCCCAGCGGCCGCATCCTTTCGGCCCTCGATCGCGCCTTCTATGCCGGCAGCAAGGCCTTTGCGCACAAGCCGGGCGCTGCCATCGCCGTCGCCCGTCGCGGCGGCACGTCGACGACCTTCGACGTACTCAACAAGTACTTCACCATCAACCAGATGCCCGTGGTTGCCTCCACGTACTGGAACAACGTGTTTGGTCGCGTGCCCGGCGACGCCAATGGGGACGCCGAGGGCCTTGCCACCATGCGCAACATCGGCAAAAACATGGCCTGGCTCCTTCGCTGTATCGAGGCAGGACAGGCCGCCGGCATCAACGCACCCGAGGCAGATCGAGCAACGACCAACTTCATCAGGTAGAACGGCGGAACAAATACATGAACGTGCAGATTTTTGGCACCAAAAAGTCCTTCGATACCAAGAAGGCGCAGCGCTTTTTTAAGGAGCGCCGCATTAAGGTGCAGTTTATTGACCTTAAGGAAAAGGAGATGAGCAAGGGCGAGCTCACGAGCGTGATGCAGGCGGTCGGCGGCATCGACAAGCTGCTCAATCCCAAAACCAAGGACGAGGAGACGCTCGCGCTCATCCAGCACCTTACCCCCAGTCAGCGCTTCGACAAGCTGCTCGAGAACCAGCAGGTTCTAGCCGAGCCCATCGTGCGCAACGGCAAAAAGGCCACCGTCGGTTATTGCCCCGATGTATGGGGAGCCTGGGAGTAGCTTGTGTTATTTGCCGGCGCGTGGGTATAAGAGCAGGCGTTTGGCATAAGATTCAACTGTAAGCCATGTCTAACAAAGGAGGGCACATGCCCAACAAACCCGTGAAGATCATCATGCTTACCGGATACCTCGGTGCCGGCAAGACCACGCTGCTCAACCACATCCTCGCTAACGACGGCGGCATCCGCGCCGCCGTGATTGTCAACGACATCGGCGAGATCAACGTCGACGCCAGCCTTATCGCCGACGGTGGCCTTTCCGAGACCGACGACCTCATCCCGCTCACCAACGGCTGCATCTGCTGCACGCTTTCGGACGACCTTGCCAACCAGCTGCAGGGCATCGCCGATTCGGGCAACTTCGACTACATCATCATCGAGGCATCGGGTATTTGCGAGCCTATCCCCATCGCCTACACCATCTCGAGCTTCTGCGACGAGGCCAAGGTGGGCGGCGAGCCCAAGCTCGCGCTCGACAACATCGTGGCCGTGGTCGACTGCGCCCGCATGTACGACGAGTTCAACGGCGGTCGCGACCTGCTGGCAGAGGATATCGACGAGGACGACATCGAGAGCCTGCTCATCCAGCAGATCGAGTTCTGCTCCACGCTGATTCTCAACAAGACCGATACCGTGAGCCCTGAGCAGATCGCCGAGCTCAAGGCCATCGTGCGCAGCCTGCAGAAAGATGCCGTGATCGTCGAGGCCCAAAACGGCGAGGTCCCCATGGAGGAGCTGCTCGACACCGACCGCTTCGACTTTATGCGCGCCTACAATTCCGCCGCCTGGATCGATGCCATGGAGCATCCCGAGGAGCACGATGACCCTGAGGTGCTCGAGTACGACATCGAGACCTTTGTTTACTCGCGCCGCAAGCCGTTTGACCTGCAGAAGTTCACCGATTTTGTTGAGCAGGAGTGGCCCGACGAGGTCATTCGCGTCAAGGGTCCGTTGTGGCAGACCGGCGATCCGGACATGTGCTACATGTTTGAGCAGGCTGGCCACCAGATGCGCCTGATGGAGAACGGCCTGTTTGTCGACTCGGCGCCCGAGGGCGAGAAGCAGAAGATCATCGACGAGAACCCCGAGATCATGCAGATTTGGGACGACGAGACGGGCGACCGCATGACGAGCCTGTGCATCATCGGCCGTCACATGGACAAGGATGCGCTCATCGCCTCCCTCGATGCCTGCCTGACCGACTGGCACCGCGTCTAGGTTTATCCAAGCGGGTTTTTCCGCTACGTAACCGCCAAACCACCACGAAGGTGCCTGTCCCCTTCGTGGTGGTTTTTCGTTCTGAGCCAAGGAGATTCATGTTCAACATTGTGCTGTATGCGCCCGAAATCCCGGCCAATACGGGCAATATCGGCCGTACCTGCGTGGTCACCGGCGCCCGTCTACATCTGGTGGAGCCACTGGGCTTTTCGCTCGACGACAAGACAGTACGTCGCGCCGGCCTGGGCTACTGGCAAAACTTGGACGTGACCACCTATGCCGGCTGGGAGGATTTCCTTGCACGCAATGGTCTCTCCCCTGCCGACGAACGCCTGCATCTGCTGACCAAAAAGGCACGCCGCACCTATGCGCAGAGTGCCTACCGCGATGGCGACTACTTGGTCTTTGGCAGCGAGAGCTCGGGCATTCCCGAGCCACTGCTTGCCGCGGCGCCCGAGCGTTGCGAGCGCATCCCGATGCTGCGCGATTGCGACTCACTCGATAACGCCGAAGCTTGGGAAGCTCACGAGGAATCGCTGGGGCATACCGAGGACAGCCACGAGACCATCCTTCAACAGGATATCTGCGGCAACTTCGTCAACCCGGACGACTACCGCATCAGCGCACTTAACCTCTCCAACAGCGCCGCCATCGTCCTCTACGAGGCCCTGCGCCAAACAGGCTTTCCGGCGATGTGACAAAGGGACAGTCTCGTTGTCACATTCGGTTATAGGTAGCGGCCGGTAATGCTTGCGGAGCAGGCCGCGATGTCTGCCGGCGTACCGGCGCAGACGATTTGCCCGCCTGTGTCGCCGCCGCCTGGGCCCATGTCGATCACGTAATCGGCGTTACGGATAAGGTCGAGGTCGTGCTCGATCACGATAACCGTGGCGCCTTTGGCAACAAGGCCGTCGAACACACTCAGCAACACTTGGACATCGAGCGGATGTAGTCCGATTGTGGGCTCATCGAACACGAATACGGCGTCGTCCTGCACGCGGCCCATCTCGCTCGCAAGCTTAAGACGCTGCGCCTCGCCGCCCGAGAGCGCCGGCGTGGGCTCACCAAGCGTGAGATAGCCCAAGCCCAGGCCGTGCAAGGTCTGCAAACGCGTCTGAGCTTTCTTGAGCCCCACCGTGGCGTCGAGGGCCTCATCCACACTCATGTCCATGAGCTGCGGCAACGTAAGCAGACTCCCGTCCTTGCCCTCGCGATGGATATGCGAAACCGCGTCTGCATAACGAGAACCGCGACATGCCGGACAGACGATCTCGACGTCGGGCAAAAACTGCACGTCGAGCGATATCGAGCCCGTGCCATCGCACGTAGGGCAGCGCAAGGCGCCGGTGTTGTAGCTAAAGGCGCCCGCCTTGTAACCGGCTGCCTTGGCCTCGGGCGTACGGGCGAAGGCGCGGCGCAGCTCATCATGGATGTCGGCATAGGTCGCCACCGTCGAGCGCACGTTGGCACCGATGGGCGTGGCGTCAATCAGGTTGGCACGCGCAATGCCCTCGGCATCGACCCAACGCACGTGCCCCGGCAGACGCTCGCCAGCTGCCTGCGCCTTAAGTGCCGGGATGAGCGTCTCGAGCACGAGCGTCGTCTTACCCGAACCCGAAACACCCGTAACCGCGACCAAGCGACCGCGCGGGATATCGACTTCGAGCGGCCTGACGGTATGGATGGCATCGGTCGCCACACGGATATGGCCCTGGTCGAACATTTCGTCGTCAGTCACCTGTGGGCGCAAGCGCTTGGACTCTGCGCGCAAAAACGGGGCGATGCGGCTGCTTTGCGATTGTTCGACCTCGTCTACCGTACCAGCGGCGATCACATTGCCGCCGCCTGCTCCGGCAACGGGGCCCATCTCGACCAGATAGTCGGCTTCCGCCAGTACGCGCGTGTCGTGGTCGACAACAACCACGGTGTTGCCGTCATCCACCAGATCGCGCATCACGCCCACCAAGCCGTCGACATTGGCAGGATGCAGGCCGATCGAAGGCTCGTCCAGCACATAAAGCACGCCCGTCGACCGGTTGCGCACCACGCGGGCAAGCTGCACGCGCTGGCGCTCACCCGTGGAGAGTGTGGCACCAGCGCGGTCGAGTGAAAGGTAATCGAGACCCAGGTCGACCAGACGACGGGCCACGCTCAAAAACGAATCGCAGATATCCGTCGCCATGGGCCGCATCTCGGGCGGCAAGGATGCGGGCACCCCGCGCATCCACTCAATCGCCTCACCCAGCGTCATGGCCGCGGCCTGCGCCAGATTGATACCGCGCACCTGGGGCTGGCGTGCAGACTCGGAGAGACGCGTGCCACCGCAATCGCGGCATGCTCCCTCGCGCAAAAAGCGAGCAACGCGTTTGAGGCCCTTGTCGTCCTTAACCTTGGCGAGCGCATTCTCGACGGTATAGACGGCGTTGTAATAGGTGAAGTCGAGCGGCGTGGCGCCCTCGCCGTTTTTGGGAACGTAGAGAATGTGCTTCTTAACCGCCGGACCATGAAACACGATGTCGCGCTCTTGAGGCGTGAGCTGGTTAAACGGCACGTCGGTGCGCACGCCCATCTCGCCAGCCACCTGCTTCATCAGATCCCACATGAGCGTACCCCAGGGAAGCACCGCACCCTCGTTGATAGTCTTTGACTCGTCGGGCACCAGACTCGCCTCGTCCACCTCGCGCATGACACCGGTGCCGCCACAGGTGGGGCACGCACCGCCGCTATTGAAAGCCAAATCCTCGGCACTCGGCGCGTAGAACTCGCGACCGCACGCAGGGCACGTGAGCGACAGGCCCGCAGCCACGTTAAGGCTCGGCTCCACACGCGCCCCGCAGTGCGGGCACACGTGATGGGCACAGCGGCTAAAGAGCAGGCGCAGGCTGTTGTTGAGCTCGGTCATGGTGCCAAAGGTGGAACGCACGCCCGGCACGCTGGGGCGCTGATGCAATGCGAGCGCCGCCGGTACGTGCAGCACCTCGTCCACCTGGGCGTGCTCGGCCTGTGTCAGACGACGGCGGGTATAGGTGCTGAGCGCCTCCAGGTAACGGCGCGAGCCCTCGGCATAAAGAACCCCCAGCGCCAGCGAGCTCTTGCCCGAACCCGACACGCCGGCAATACCCACGAGCTTTCCCAGCGGAATATCGATATCGATGTCTTTGAGGTTATGGACACGCGCGCCACGCACCTCGATAGCCTGCGGGCTCATCTTCTGTTCCGTCACCTTTATCACCCTACTCATGCCATAAAACTCGATTGCGAATGTACTCGCCCAGCATGGGCACGGTAAGCCGGACGAGGCCGTATCCAGCAGCCTCGATGACGCGCTCGCGAATCAGGCTTGCGCGATATTTACTCGCCCAGCTCTGGGTACGATCACAACGCTCAATGATATCCGCCATGCGCGTCGGTTTGTTCTCGTCAACCGCCATAGCCTCGATAAAAAGGCGCTGTGGACTGCGCAGCCCGTAATACAGGGGCGCGTCAACCGCTTCGTAGAACTCGGAGACGGCATCCGCATGGCCATCCTCGACATCGCGCCTTTCGATGACCTGCGAGCCGCGTCGAACAGCAGACCGCCACATGTAATAGCCCACCAGCTGAACCATATATGGATGCCCCATGCTCTTGCGTGCCGCAAGGTCCGCCGTCTCCGCGTCAACGTAAAGACCAGCGTCTTTGACCGTCTGGATATACGAATCGCGTACCTTGGGCAAAGAGATCGCCCCCAACGTACGCTGCTGGGCACGCCGCAAAAACGTCACGCTCGGCTCTTCGAGCAGATCGTCAACCATACTGGGTAAGCCGGCGAAGACCAGCGCAAGACCGCGCTGGTCGCTATCGGACAAGCCCGTGGCATCCTGGTCTCCGAGCACCTGCTGATAGAGAACGGCAAGAGCCGCCAGTTCCTCGATAGACGCAGATTGCGCCTCGTCAATCGCAAACAGTATGCCCTTGCCTGGACCGAGCTTCTTGAGGCGCTCGTTGACCAGCCCTCGCAACGTTTCGCCCTTTGCTCGCGCCGCCTCGACTGACATCCGGCCAAACGACGGGCCGAACTCCATTGACGTCACAACGGGTTTATTCGAGCGAAGCGCGTCGGCCAGGCGGTCGCACAAGCCAAGCGAAGCGGAATCGGAGACAACCGCCCATCCGCGCTCATTGGCTAGACGTTGCAGCTCCCGCAGGAGAACCGTCTTGCCGCAGCCGCGGTTTCCCGTAATGAGCATGAGCCTGCCCGGCGCTCCGGCGCCGTTGTCGAGTCCTTCCTCAAAATCTTCGATGACCGACTCGCGGCCGATGAGTATCGGAGGCCGCTTGCCAGCCGTGGGCTTAAAGGGATTTGGATTCATGTCGGCCTCCTCGGATTGGCAAACCCTGGCAATAGTTATACCAACTTATACCGAGTTATACCATCAGCAGGTGACAAAGGGACTGTCCCTCTTGCAGCGTCGGCGCCAAAATCAATTAGTCAAGGATCAGAGGGTTCAAAAATCTACCATTTCTACCCCGTCCCCTAATGGCAGAAGAAGGTGGGGTCGGCGGGGCGATAGGAGCGGAAGGTGGCGGGATCGATCTTTACGTGCGCCGCGGCGGGTACGTCGTACCATTTGACCGTGTAACCGGCACCGTGAGAGCAAAAGACCGAATCGGGCGTGTTGGGCAGATCGGCCTCGGGCTCATAGGTGGACG
>CALJNY010000060.1 GCA_937981515.1 uncultured Collinsella sp.
TAAGCACGCTCGACGAGCACTCTTCTATCCCTCTGAACGTGTCCTGCGTCGCATTTATGTCGTGCGGCACGTCGATTTTCCAGAGCCCCAACAACTCGCTGTATATGGGTTCGGCCCCGCGCGAGGCGCTCGGTTTTGCGGGCAGCTTGGGCAGCTTGGCGCGCTATGCGGGTATGGCAGTGGGCATTACGGCGGCATCACATATCCTATATGGGCAGATGAGCGTGGCGATGGGCGAGACTGTGACCAGTTTTGTTGCAGGACGTCCGGATGTGTTCCTGTTCGGCGTTCGCTCGGTGTTCTACGTGCTCATGGCTGTGGCCGCTGTGGGCTTTGCGCTCGCCATGGTGCGTTTGGTGAGGATGCGCGCACGCCATTAGCTTGTGGAGACAGGCTTGCCACGAATAGGGCCCAACTGCTGGTCTTGCAGCTTTATAGTGCGATGTGGCTTGTGGGGCGGGCGGGGGTCGGTCCGTGGTAGACTATCGAACAACGTTTATTAATCGCGCGGTATCGTTGCCGCGAGAAGGGGTTGCGCCATGCAGGAGCTTGAGGATCGTATTCGCCATGACGGCATCGTAAAGGCCGGTAACGTCCTTAAGGTTGATGCCTTCCTCAACCACCAGTGCGACGTTGAGCTGTTCGACCACATGGGTGCCGAGTGGGCCCGTCTGTTCGAGGGCGTCGAGATCAACAAGATCCTGACGATTGAGGCTTCGGGCATTGGCATGGCTTGCATCGCGGCTCAGCATTTTGGCGGTGTGCCGGTGGTCTTTGCCAAGAAGGCGCAGTCCATCAACCTCGACGGCGAGCAGTATGCCACGACCATCTACTCCTTTACCAAGCAGAAGGAGTACCCGGTCATCGTTGGCAAGCGTTTCCTGTCCGAGGGCGACAAGGTCCTGATTATCGATGACTTCCTGGCCAACGGCTGCGCGCTCGAGGGTCTTATCAAGATCTGCGAGGCTGCGGGTGCCGAGGTGTCCGGTATTGGCATTGCAGTGGAGAAGGGCTTCCAGGGCGGCGGCGATAAGCTCCGCGAGCGCGGCTTCCGCGTTGAGAGCCTGGCCCGTATCGCCGATATGGACTGCGAGACCGGCGAGATCACCTTCGCCTAAGCGCGCAACACAAGCGATTGGTATGCGATGTGACAAAGGGACTGTCCCTTTGTCACATTTTTTGTATGAGGGGAGGTGTTGATATGGATGAGAACAAGATGGGATGGCGCGAGTATGCGCGCTATGCCGAGATGTCGGTCGAAGAGTTGGCGCGTGATTGTGAGGTGCAGGTGTTTCGCGCGACGGGTCCGGGCGGACAGGGTGTGAACACGACGGACTCGGCGGTGCGCATGAAGCATATCCCTTCGGGGATTACTGTGACGGCGCGCGAGAGCCGCAGCCAGTACCAAAATC
>CALJNY010000061.1 GCA_937981515.1 uncultured Collinsella sp.
AAAGCACGTTAACCGGCATGTCGGAATCGGGCAGCTGCAGGGCGTCCATGGCCTGACCGAGCTTGGAATCGATATCCCAGCCGTCGGCGGCGTCGATCTCGTCCTGGAGCTTGCCCATCTCGGCCATGAGGGCATCCATGTCGCAGTCCGGGTCACACATCTCCTCGCCGATTTTGTTGAAGCGATCGACCTTGGCAATCATGTCGCCAAATGCCATGCGCACGTTCTCGATGACGGTCTTGTCGTCGTCGAGTGGCGGCTCCTGCTGCAGGATACCCACGGTGTAGCCGGGGGTGAGCCTGGCATCGCCGTTGGAGACCTCCTCGATGCCGGCCATGATCTTGAGCAGGGTCGACTTGCCCATACCGTTGGGGCCCACGACGCCGATCTTGGCACCGGGGTAGAAGCTCAGGGTCACGTCGTCAAGGATTACCTTGTCGCCATGGGCCTTACGAGCCTGATACATGCTGTAGATAAACTCCGCCACAGTCATTTCTCCTTATCTAGCTGCGGAAATCTTCTCCCCCTCTCCGTTTTGGAAAAAGCGGAGAGGCAGTCCGCGCGTTCTAATAAAAGGGGCATGGTTGCCCATACCCCCTAATACTACCTGGGAAAAGTCCCCCGGAACATACTATGAGCTGCGTACGCTAGTTTTCCGCAACCTTAACGAGCGGCTCGCCGCGATTTGCGCCACAGCAGATACGAGTAGACGTAGACGGCTCCGACCGAACCAAACGCCAGAACCGCAATCACCGCGGCGACGACTTCACTCGAAAGCACGCTGCCTGCCACGCCCATCACAATCAGGCCAATACCCAGCACCATAAAGCAGGCGCCGCCAAAACGCTGAGTACGGCGCCAGTTCTCGGGATCGGCAAGCGCCCAAGGTGTCTTGATACCGAGCGTATAGTTCTGCTTCACACGCGGCAAGTAGTTGCCTACGCCGATGAATAGCAAACCGACAACACCGGAAATCAGCACGTTAACCGAACCGACCGCCGGCACCACGCCCCAGACCGTAAGCTCTCCCAGCCAGCTTATGGCGCACATGAACAAGGTGAAGGCGATTACGAAGCCCTGATAGAACTTGCCCGAGGTCCGATACACCTCACCTTTGGGATCGATTCGCGGCACCACGCAGTACATTGCGAGAAGCGCCAGAGGCAGCACGCCGAGCGCGGAGGCCATCCAGCTAGGACCCCAACCGTCGACGGCGCCGTTCGCACCCCAGTGCGTGGGAATCTGCGCAGGCAAGCTCGGCATCACCATGAGGTGCGCTACGACATTGGCGACGCACAGAGCGACCAGTGCAATCCACACGCGCGACGATACCCCCGTGGGGTGAATGCCCTTGTTTTCGTTATTCATCCTTATCACCTTCCGTGTTTGTAAAGCCCATAAACCAACCAATCAAGTCCTGCATGACGGTGGTGTTTAAGCTGTATACGATGTTTTGGCCATGGCGTTCGTCGGTTACCAACCCGGCGTTTTTGAGCGTCGCCAAGTGATGGCTCAACGACGGCTTGCTGATTTCAAAATGTTCGGCAAGCTCCCCGGCCGTGCGATTGCCCTCGCGCAGCAACTCCAAAATGCGCCGTCGCGTTGGATCGGCAAGCGCCTTAAAACCCTCTCCCGGCATAAGACCTCCTTTCATCATCTCTCATGACGCGCACACTATACTCGATATTTAGATGTTTGTCTAACTATCTAATACAGTAACATCTATAGAACATTCGTTCGTGTTTAGTTACAATGGAAGTTGAAGCAGATGGGCCAGCTCCCTCTACCCGAGAAGGAGATGGACTATGAGTATTGACGATGTCCTGACGTTGTTGTTGCTTGTAATCGCGGCTGTGGAGCTCGGCATCCACATTGGAGGTCGAATGAAATAGCCGCCCCCGCGTAATGCGAAGACGGCCACTTCTCACGCTACAAACGTGTTTGGGAGTTGGCCAACCCGCTGCAACGGGTGCCATCTGCTTCAATCTTATGCGAATCCCGATCCCATTTCAACAAGCTCCAAGGGCTCAAATGAAATCGCAATAATACCTATAATGGCGATAGCTAAAACACGACCGACTCCCCATCGGAGGATATCTATGACCGAAACCGCTGCCGCAGCCGCCATCGAGACACGCGACACCAAGCTCGAGATCATCATGGGCCGCGAGGCACTCGATAAGCTCGCCGATGCTACGGTGCTAGTGCTCGGCTGCGGAGGCGTGGGCTCCAACTGCTGCGAGGCACTCGCCCGCGGCGGCATCGGTCATTTCGTCATTCTGGATAAGGACATCATCGCGCCCAGCAATATCAATCGCCAGGCCATCGCCTTTCACAGCACCGTCGGCAAGCGCAAAGTCGACGTCATGGAGGCTATGATTCACGACATCAACCCTACCGCTACCGTCATCAAGCGCACCGAATACCTGCTGAGCGACAACATCGATGATTTCTTCGCGAGCGTTTTGGAGCAGACGGACGGCAAGCTCGACTACGTCGTCGACGCCATCGACACCATCTCGGCCAAGCTCACCATTGCCAAATATGCTCAGGACCACGGCATTCGTTTGGTTAGCTCCATGGGCGGGGCTAACAAGCTCCATCCCGAGTGCCTCCGCTTTGCCGACATTTTCGATACGGTACGTGACCCCATGAGCCGCATCATGCGCAAAGAATGCAAGAAGCGCGGAATCAAGAGCCTGCATGTACTGTTTAGCTGCGAGGAATCGGTTAAGACACAGCCCCGCGACCCTTCCAACATCCACGAGCGCACCGAGCTGGGAACCGCCAGCTTTATGCCGCCCATCATGGGCCAGATGATTGCCGGCGAGGTTATCCGCCAGAGCAGCGGCCGCGGCACTGAGCGCGTACGCTCCGATGGCCAACGTCTGGACTAGCGGAGCGCACCGAGATGGAGCCCCGGTTATTTGATGCACACTGCCATCTTGATTTAATGGCTCACCCGGACGCCGTTGCCGATGAGGCGACGGCGCTGGGCTTGGGTCTATTTGACTGCGGCGTCAATCCGCGCGACTTTTCGGCCGCAAACGAGCGCGCCTGTCGCCAACCAGGCATCATCGCCGGCATTGGGCTTCACCCCTGGTGGCTCGCCGATGGCCGCTGCGGTTTTGTCGAAGTCAATCTGCTTTGCGAAGTTGCTGCCCAAGAACGCTACATCGGCGAAGTCGGACTCGACTTTTCCGCGCGCTTTGCTGGAAGTGAGCCGCTACAAATACAGGCACTTAACCGGCTCTGCGATGCGCTCATGCAGCATCCTCTTACCGGGCGCGTGATATCAATTCACGCCGTTCGTTCGGCAGGAGCCGTACTGGACGTCCTCGAATCGCATGGACTACTCATCCCAAACCCCGACTCCCCCGTTATCATCTTCCACTGGTTTAGCGGTACTTCGGACGAACTCGTCCGCGCGCGTAATGCGGGCTGTTATTTTTCCGTCAACGAACGCATGCTCGCATCTAAACGAGGACGCGAATACGTACGACAAATTCCACTCGATCGTTTACTGCTCGAGACCGATGCACCAGCGGAGGCAAACGCAGAAATAAGCGCACAGTCACTCATCAGATCGCTCGAAAGCGCCTCAGAACACGTCGCCTCGCTCAAAAAATGCGACGCAAAGCATATTGAGTCGGCGGTTTTAGCGAATGCACACTCTGTTTTTAGCCTTCGCTAACCCCTGTGGTCAAAAAACGTCAAATATGAGTACTGCTAGCGAAATGGATACATTACTCTGAGCTTTCCGACCACCAGAATAATCTACGATTGTCCATTAACTAACACTTTTACAGTCACTCATCCTGCATTTTCGCAATCTTAAACCCCTCCAAACGCTCAAATCACGTCTGAAGGGGTCGATTTTGCTGCGACTAAATTAGCCACAGTACTCATATTTGGCTTTTTTAACCACCGAGTCACGGGAAGGCACCAATACAGCTCCCCGGGACAGCTCGGCTATTCGACGATTGGTGCTCCGTGGCCCCAAGAACCTTCCATGCCGCACACGGTCGAGGCAAACCCGGCAGCAAAGTCGAGCGCGCGCTCGATGGCCTCGGCGCCATCTTCACCACGCTTGGCGGAATCGAGATAGCACATCAAAAACGAGGTAAGGAACGAGTCGCCCGCCCCCATGGTGTCCTTCATGTCCGTTACCGGTTTAGCCAGCTGGCGGTAATAACGATCGCAGTCGTAAGCAATGCAGCCCTCGGCGCCCGCCGTAGCCGACACAAAACGCGGACCCAGGCCCTTCACCCATGCCAGACGCTCGCGAATCTCATCCTCACTCGCAGCATCCGCCGCACTAAAGAAAGCGAAATCGACGTAGGGCGCAATCTGCTCGTAGTACTCGTCGGTAGAGTCGTCCGAAAAGTCAAAAGAGACCGTGACGCCCGCAGCCTTCAACTTGGGCAGCTCGCGCTCGGTAAAGCAATAGTTGCCCGAATGAACCACATCGAACTGCTTCATGTACGCAAGGTCAAAGCGATCGAGGACATAGCGCGCATCGCCACGGATACCGCCCTCGTTGGAGCCAAGGAAGACACGGTCACCGTCAACGACGGTCACGCGAGCCGCTCCGTTCTCGCCAATCATCTGCTCGCACTTGTCAAGCTCGATACCCTCATCCTCGAGGCTTGCAATGACATGCTCGGCAGCGGCATCATTGCCAAAAATGCCCATGTATGCGGAGCGTGCGGCACCGCATTTCTTGGCATAAACGGCGAAGTTCACCGCATTGCCGCCGGGATACATGGTGTGGATATGCTCGTAGCGATCGACGACGTTGTCGCCAAATCCGAGCGCGTTAACGTTAAATGCCATGGCCTTTGCCCCTTCTAGTACTCGACAACACCCATATAGCGACGGAAATCGGGATCGTGATCAAACACCTTGCCGCGTGCGGCACGCAGCTCGCAGTTCATGGCGTAGAACAGCACCGGGTCCAGATAGGCACGGACGCTCGCCGGCACGGCTTCCATACCGTAATCCTTGGCATCGAGCACCATCAGCGTATCGGTATGCGTCTTAAGGAACGCCAGGGCGCGCTCGTCCATAGCACGGCACTCGCTGGAGCCCATCTGCAGGAAGTAAAAAACGCCATCCTGAGTAGCCTCGAAGGGGCCGTGGAAGTACTCGGCAGAGTGGATGTAGCTGCAGTGCTGCCACTGCATCTCCATAAGAGAGCAGATAGCGAAACCGTAGGTCTGGCTAAAGTTGGGACCGCTGCCCAGAATATAGAAGAACTCGTGCTCCTGGCAAAGCTTGGCAAAACGATCGCCCAGCTCGGCATTTACCTTCTCACGTGCCGGGGGAAGAATCTTATCCATCTCGGCGATACCGGCATACATATCGGCAAGATCGGCGTAGCCCTCCTGCTGATCGAGCAGCTCGGCCGCAAGCGACAGCGAAATGCCAGCGGGGACCTCAGCCTGCGGCACGCCCTCGCCCCATGGGTAGACCCACGTGGTCCACTTGCCGGAGTCGATCTTAGATCCAGCGTTGTCGGTCTGGGCGATCACCGTAGCGCCGGCGGCAAGGGCAATCTCGCAGCCCTCAACGACCTCGGGGGTGTTGCCACTGTGGCTGCAAGCAATGACCAGGGACTTCTCGCCCAGACGACGCGGACGCATGATATCGAACTCGCGAGCCGTATAGATATACGAAGTGAAGGTGGTTGCCTCGCGCTGCAGAAGCTCGTGAGCCGGGATCAAATCGATCATGGAGCCACCACAAGCAATCCAGTAGACGCTGTCGAACTTGCCCTTCTCGGCAATTGCCTCTTTGATCAGATCGTGTGCGTTCATATCCAGTTCCTTTCTTGTTTGGGCCGCAATCAATGACGTTGGTTGCGTGGCCGATAGTTGTTTTAGTCAATCAGATATTTCTCGAATGCGGCCATGTTCTTGGCATCAGCCGCCGCCGGGTCATCGTAGTAACGACCGTCCGTGATTTCCTGGCCCAGCATGCCGTCGAAACCATGGGCGTTGAGTGTGGCAACGAAGGCGTCCATATCGTGCTTGCCATCGCCCCACACCAGATGGCCATACGGGTCACCGTCGATAAAGTGCATCTCGTGAATTGCCCCATCACCAAAGGCGGCAAACCAGTCCTCGAGCGTCTCGCCTGCAACGCCCATCGCGGTTGTATCAACCATGGGCTGTAAGTACGGGCTCGCGACCTCGTCAATCATGCGCTTCGCATCGGAAACCGTCGTCACAAGGTTGCTCTCCTCGGGACGCAGGCTTTCCATCGTGAGCACCAGACCGTGCTCGCCGGCATACTCCGCCAGAATGGACAAGTGCTCGCGGCTGCGCTTCCAGGCTTCCTCGCGGTCCTCGTCCCAGTCGCCCCAGCCCGAGTTGATGGACATACGGTCGCACCCAAGTACCTCGGCAAGCTCAATGCCGTGTTTAAAGTACGCCAGACTGCGCTGTTCATGCAGCGGCTTGCGTGCGCAGTACTGCCAAGGATAGACAACGTTCTCGGGGCACAGAGTACGATACCTAAGCCCACGGTCTGCAGCCTTTTTCGCCAGGACCTCAGCCTCAAAGTAGCCCGTATGGTCGAGCGTCACATGCGGCTCTGCGCACCACAGCTCAATGGACTCAAAGCCCAAACGCTGCTGCACATCAAGGAAGTAATCGAGCGACCACATGATGTAGTGGATATTCATGCCCGCAATCTGCTCGCGGCGCAGCGTCGGTTTGGATTCAGACATCTTATGCCTCCTTATTTCGATCGAACACGATTTGTCCGTCCGACATCGTCATATCAACCGCAAGATCGCGTGCGTCGCGATAATCGAGGTCAAACACATCCCGATCGAGCACGCAGATATCGGCAAGCTTGCCGACCTCGAGCGTACCCAGCTCGTCTTCGCGCATCAGATCGTACGCGCCCCCGGCAGTCCAAGCGCGCAAGAGCTCGACAAGCGTCAGCGTGTTGACCTCATTCACAGGCAGTCCGTCGGCGAAGAATCCGCCGCACGCGCTGTAGATTGACTCGCCCAGGCTCGGAATCAGCAGCGGCAAATCCGTTCCACAGCACACTGTGCATCCGGAATCTTCCATGCCGCGGCGATTCCAGCTGTGCAAAAGTCGCGTCTCGCCAATTTGTCGACGCATCATCGACAGGCAATCCTCGCGTCGGTCCAGCGTCAGAATCTGCGGATAGACCTCGCAAATTCCACCTAACTTGCCAAACTCGACAAGATCGGTCGGGTCAGAGTTCTCGAGATCGGTAATCGCATGGCGGCGAAGCATCCGTCCATGCTCGTCTCGAGGCAGCGAGGCATAGAGCGCCTCGGTGCGACGAACGGCGCCATCGCCCTGGCAATGCAAGGAATATCGAAATCCGTCAGCATCAATTGCACGCAGCTCGTTCTCAATCAGATCCCACTCTGGCTCCTCGACGACCGTCTTGCCGGCAGCGCCCGCATCGGCCGAGTCCTCATAGGGTTCTATCATCTCGGCACGCCCCGCCCATACGCCGCGATCGGTCATACGGTTGAAGCCAGAAAAACGAACGAACGGTCCCCGGAAGCGCTCTCGTGCCTCGCGGGCATATGCAAGATTTGCACCGGCACCCACCGGCTGCGACATCATAGAGACGCGAACCGTCAGCTCACCAGATTCCTCACGGCGAGCCATTTCGTCGGCAAAGCCGTAGTAGTCATCAAACGCCATCTCCTTGATGGCGGTAACGCCGCGTTCGTTAAGCATGCTCATGTAGTCCGAATACCCTGCACGCACCTCGGGCAGCGCGAGGAAATCGCTCATCATGCGCCAGATCTTCTCGGCATAGCACGCCTGGGGTGTGAAGCCGTATCGCGCACTGGCGGCAGCATTGAGAACACAGGTATCCGCGCCCGGTGTAAAGCAGACGACGGGGATATCGCCAAAACACTCGTCAAACACAGCTGCTGTATTTGCGTTCTCGGCATCCGATGCCAACGTTTCGGGTAGGTTGTGGCCAAAAGCCGCCGCGCAATCCGGACGATCTTCTTTCCATGCACGCAAGAGCGACACGGCCTCTTTGGCATCAGCGATGCCGGACAGATCAGGCCCCAACGTCCGCAGCGCCCAGCCTGTATAGAAGGTATGCACATCGATCAGGCCAGGCATGACGGTGCGGTCGCCCAGGTCAACTACCTCGTCCGCCTGGGTCAAATACGAAGCTAGCTCACACTTGGTGCCAACAGCCTCAATTCGATTGCCACGGACCGCTACGAAACCTTCAAACGGCAGGTCCCCCGTACCGGTAAAGACGCTCTTAGACGTCAGGACCGTCAAACGATCAGACATCACAACCACCTACGCCGGAAGCATGCCAGAGATTGCCGTTACGATCAGGCCAAAGACGACCATGAAAATGAAGAACTTCCAAATGGTCTTCCACCATTGACCAAACGAGATCTTTGCCACGGCAAGACCGGCAACCGTCATGCCCGCCACGGGACTGATGGTGTTGATGGTCTGATTAGCAAACTGGAGCGCGGTAACGGCGGCTTCGGGATTGAGGCCCATAAGCTCGGTCAGCGGACCCATGACGGGCATGGTGAGCGCCGCAAGTCCAGAGCTCGAGGGAACCAGCAAAGAGAGCAGGCCAAGGACGATATACATAAACGTGGTGTAGACGGCGGCAGGTGCACCGGCCAGTGCAGTAGCGAGCGCCTGGAGGATGGTGTCGATGATCATGCCACCCTCTGCGATGACCAAGATACCGCGAGCGATGCCGATGACGATAGCGGCATACGCAAAGTCGGCAATGCCTTTAACGAACTCCTCGGCGATCGTCTGCTGGTCAAGGCCGCCCAGGATACCGGCAAGCAAGCCCATACCAAGGAACACGGCGGAAATCTCATTCATGTACCAGCCCTGGGTAACAAGACCCCAGACGATAATGCCCATGCCGCAGGCAAAATCGATAAGCACGAGCTTCTGACGGGTAGTGAACTCTTCCTCGATGGAGGCATCGGTCACGGAAAACTCAACACGCTTGAGCTTATCGTCCTCGTACACAATGGACGACTCGGGATTTTTCTTGACACGCATGGCGTAGCGCATGGCCCATGCGATACCAACGGCAGTGAAGATGACCCAAGAAACGGCGCGCAGCCACAGCTGAGGATTGCCCTCGATACCAATGATGCCTTGGGCGATCAAAACATTAAACGGGTCGATGG
>CALJNY010000062.1 GCA_937981515.1 uncultured Collinsella sp.
TGTTCCTGAACCCGGTCATTTTGGGCCAGAGCCTGCCGATCGTCTTCAAGGGCTTCCTTATGTCGCTTTCGATCGTGCTCGTGGCGTTTCCGCTGGCAATTCCCTTTGGCTTTGCCCTGTCGCTTATGCGCATCTCCAAGTCGCGCATCCTGCGCTGCCTCGCCGGCATCTACGTGAATATCATTCGCGGTACGCCGGCGTTCCTGCAGATCTATATCGCGTTCTTCGGTCTGCCGTTGGCCGGCGTCAAGGTGGACGACTATGTTTTGGGCGTTATCGTCATGGCCATGAACTCGTCTGCGTACCTGTGCGAGATCTTCCGTGCCGGTATTCAATCGATCCCCAAGGGCCAAAACGAGGCTGCTCGCTCTCTGGGCATGAATGCCTTCCAGACGCTGCTCTACGTTATGATTCCGCAGACGTTCCGCAATGTTTTGCCTACGCTGACCAGCGAGTTTATCTTGCTTTACAAGGATACGTCGCTGCTTGCCGCCGTGGGTGTGGTCGAGATCGTCATGAACGCCCGTACCATCGTGGCCACGACGGGCTCCATTACACCGTACGTGGTTGCCGCCCTGTTCTATCTGGTCATCACCCTGCCGCTCGCTCGCTTGGTGAGCGGTCTTGAGGCGAGGCTTTTGGGCACGACCGAGACCAAGAAGAAGCGTCCCGCCAAGAGCGCCGGACAGGTTGTCGCGACGCCCGCCGATCACATCGCCGGTCTGTAAGGAGGTCCTATCATGAGCGAAACCGATAACTCGAACGAGGTCGTCGTCAGCATCAAGAACCTCCAGAAGGCCTTTGGCGATAACGTGGTCCTGCGCGATATCGATCTGGATGTGCATAAGGGCGAGGTCGTCGTAGTTCTGGGTCCTTCGGGCTCGGGCAAGTCGACGATGCTTCGCTGCATCAATCGTCTGGAGCATCCCACGAGTGGCTCGATTGTCGTTGAGGGTGTGGACGTGTGCGCCAAGGGCGTCGACCTTAACAAGGTGCGCACGCATCTGGGTATGGTGTTCCAGCAGTTCAATTTGTTCCCGCACCTCTCAGTCAAAAAGAACGTCATGCTCGCGCAGCAGAAGGTGCTCAAGCGCAGCAAGGAAGAGTCCGAGAAGATCGCCGTCGAGGAGCTGACCAAGGTCGGTCTTGCCGAGCGCATCGATTTTATGCCGAGCCAGCTTTCGGGCGGCCAGCAGCAGCGCGTGGCCATCGCCCGCGCCCTGTCGATGAATCCTCACGTCATGCTCTTTGACGAGGCCACGTCGGCGCTCGATCCCGAGCTTGTCCGCGACGTGTTGGGGGTCATGCGCGACCTGGCACGCGACGGCATGACCATGATCGTCGTGACGCACGAGATGGGCTTTGCCCGCGACGTTGCCGACCGCGTCGTCTTTATGGACGGCGGCGTTATCGTGGAAGAGGGTACGCCGAGCGAGGTCTTCGACCACCCCAAGAGCGAGCGCACCAAGGCGTTCTTGGGCAACATCTCGTAGCCGCTTTATATGACTGACATAGCAGAAAACGGGAGCCGGATGTGATCCGGCTCCCGTTTTTGTTGGGACGCGAATGTGTTTTGTTGCAATGCGCGTTGCGGGCGGAGCTCATTGCCGCTAGGCGAGCTCGGCTCCAAGGGCGCGGCAGGCCGCTTCGCTCTCATCATCGGGGGCGTCGTAGCAGATGACGGAATCGACGACGTTGACGCCCTCCTTGTCGGCGTCCGCCTTCCAGTTGTCCATCCATTCGCCCTCGGCCCACGAATAAGAGCCAAAGAGGACGACCTTCTTGTCGCCGAGGGTCTCCTTGACCTCATCCCACATGGGCTGGAACTCATCATATTCAAGCTCCTCGGAACCCATGGCGGGGCAGCCGAAGGCGATAGCGTCATAGCCAGCGGCCTTGTCTGCGGAGAAGTCGGCGCAGGAGATGACCTCTGCCTCGGCGCCGGCATCGGTTGCACCTTCGGCAACGAGGTTTGCCATGGCCTCGGTGTTGCCCGTGCCGCTCCAGTAGACGACGGCGATCTTGCTCATGTTGAGTCCTTTCAGTTGTGCGGCAGGTTGCCACGGCTTCTATGTTCTATCGGGTTGCCTGGGCAAGTTGCGCCAAGCTGTAGCCCTGCTGATAGACAAAGGTGAAGTATTGGGTGCAGGCGCGGTAGGCATCAAACGTCGCAAGTGCCTGCTCGACATTTGCGTAGACCTTCCAGGCCCCAAAGACCTTATAGTTCTCGCCGCGCTGGACGATAAACTCGTGCACGTCGTCGTAGGGATATCCTAGGAAGTAGCCTATTTCGTGCGGAAACTCGCAGGTGCAGTCGTTGCTGCAGCTAGCTTGCTGGGGTAGTGCGCATCGAGTCTGGCTACAGGCGCATTCCGCGACGTTATTACTCGCGAGCGTGATGCGTGATGCCAAATGCACAAGGCATGTCGAAAGGTCTCTCGTGTCGTAGCCTTCCGAGGCGAGCGCCGTTTTGGCGCAAGGGTCCGCGAAATAGGTGGTGAGGCTTTTGGCTCGGTACACGTACACGAGCGCTCCGCAGGGCCGCCAGACCAAAACACTCAGGTGGATGCCAAGCGGGTCAAGCTCGCGGTTGCACTGGGCGATAACGTTGAGCAGGCGTGCTCGGCGTTCTGCGATGGTTTCTGTTGCGGTCGAGCCGTCCCCGTGGGCGTAGGTGCCTGGATAGGTAAAGAGCGATGCCGGCTTGATGCCCGCGAGCGTGGGGGAGCAGTTGCGCACGACTGCTGCCTGAAACGTTGGGATGTCTATGGTTCGAGTCACGTCGCTCCTTACGGATCTAAACTGTTAGCCTAGGAAAACTTATACACGAAAGTAAGCCATGGTCAACAAAAAAGTTTGAAGAGGAAAACTAATTGACCGAACGGACATGATTTTGGGTTAAGATGGGGACACCCCATGGGGGTATCTAGATAGTGCTACTGAAAGGGGAACGCATGAGTGACTTGCTCAACCCTGCGAATCTCATCGTGCTGACCGTCATTGCCGTCGGCATGTTTTTTGGACTGCGTCGCATTGCCGCTTCGACACACGGGAAGAGTTGCTGCAGCGATGGTGCGAGCGGCAAGAAGGCCAAAAAGGTTGTGGTGGCAGACACCGACGAGTCCCACTACCCCTATCGTGAGGAACTCCTTATCGGCGGCATGAGTTGCGACGGCTGCGCCCGGAATGTGACGAATGCCCTCAATGCGCTTGATGGCGTGTGGGCTACGGTAACGTACGCGGACCACACGGCACGCGTGCGCTCGAAGCGCCCGGTTGATCGCGACACACTCGAGACGGCAGTGAGGGGTGCGGGCTATTACGTTATGAAAATGTAGGCGTTGCCCTCTCCGGTGGGTACCAGCCTCCTGCCCATTGTGACTATCGGCATCCAAAAATTTGCGCAAAAATAACCTTTAGATGCGGCAAAAGTGGAGTTTGGTGACGGTTTGCGCGGAATTCGCTACCAATCGAGCATCTATGAACCCGTCCAAAAAATTACAGGTGTATATTTATACACTGATTATTGCTGTGCTCAGATTGCAATTAACCGTGGACAGAAATGAAGAATGCTAAAACTGGGCTTTAGGACAGGGGAGGCTATAACCTTATGAGACGAGTGGGAACACTTGGCTTGGTGGCAGCGCTTGCCGCTATCTTGGTATCGCCGCTGCCGGCGCACGCCGAAGACGCATCGGGTGCCGTTACCTACAATGCGGGAAATGGGTATTCCTTTGAGAAGCTCTCGCATCCTACGGTAGGAACGTCGCAGCCGGATGGCATCGTCGACTACCAGGGTAACGGTGCCGTTGCCGTTCCGGGCGCCGATGGTAATACGGCCAACAACGAAGGCGATCGCGGCCAGAGCTACACTTGGGCGGCTGCGAGCTATGGTGACTGGCTTTATGTGGGCACCTGCTATGCGGCGATGGGCAACACGCTGACGCTCATGAACAGCACGCTGGGCGATTCCTTTGATGTCGAAACCATGCGCCTGACGCTGGAGGCCATGTTTAACGGTACCTTCTTCTATGGACAGCAGAAGGAGGACGGCACGGCCGACAAGGACAGCGGCGGCATCTTGGTCAAGATCAATACCAAGACCGGTGAGACCAAGCTGCTACTCTCTGAATCGCTCAACGGCGTCGCTCCTTTGTTCCGCAATGCCGTGAGCTATAAGGGTAAGCTCTATTTCTGCGGCAGCGTCAGGACCAATGACGGCAAAGGCGGCCTGCCTGCTGTATACGAGATCGATCCTAAGACGGATGAGTACAAAGTTGTCTATCAGGGCCTTTCGAGCATGCAGGATTACGGTGCTGCCTACAAGCAGGGCATTTCTACCGGTATCCGCGGCATGTGCGTCCATGATGGCCAGCTCGTCATCAGTAATGTGGGTAAAGACGCGAACGGTAATTTTGTGTCGACAATCCTGACGTCGTCTGACCCCTCGAAGGCCCAGGACAGCTTCACCGAGATTGCCAACTCGGAGACGCTGTTTGGCTATCCGGCGATTCGCTATCAGGACAGCATCTACGGCGGCGCCATTTGGGATATGGTCTCGTACAATGGCCATCTCTATGCGACCATCTGCACCGGTACGCCCGAGAACGCTCCCGATGATAATTCCATGCAGTCGTTTGCCATGGTCCGTGGCGACAAGAATGCCGACGGCAGCTATTCGTGGACTCCCATTGTCGGCGATCAGAAGACGGACGGTGCAAAGTACTGCTTTGGCATCGATCCTGCCCGTACCCGTTCTGGCGCTGCCAACCTCATCGTCTACAACGACTACCTCTATATCGGTGAATACAACGACGAGGAGATTGCCCTCGAGCGCATCCTGTTCAACAAATCCAACACCGAAGAGGGCGGCAAGAGCAGCATGGGTGGCGTTGACTGCTCGTTTGTGAATGCCAATCTTGAGCAGTCGGTTAACATCTATCGCATGGACAAGGACGAGAACATGGAGCTCGTCGTTGGCGATCGCACCGACATGTTCCCCGAGGGCGGTATTTCCGGCCTGACTTCGGGCTTTGGCCGAAACGAGAACCAGTACATTTGGCGCATGCAGAAGTTCGACGGCAAGCTGTATATCGGTACCTTTGATACCGCGAGCCTGCTTGAGCCGATCGGCCAGTTCTCCAATGGCGACATTATCGATATGACGCCCGAGGAGTGGGACTCTCAGGTTCAGCGCCTTAGGGACCTGCTCGATCACCTGCTCGACAAGAAATCGCCTGACGACCCCATCGTTCCAGTGAACACGCTTGCGGACGATGATTCAAACGAGGCCGTCGAGGTCGATGATTCGAACGAAGCTGCTGAGGTTGATGATTCAAACAAGGCCGTCGATGTCGATGACGAGAAGACCGAGGTTGCTAAGGGCTTTGGCGATCTGAGCGATGCGCTGGAGGATGCCGCGGGCGGTCTTTGCGATCAGGCCGCGACGATGTCCCAGGACTTTGAGGACGACGCCGCTTATGTCCAGAAGATCGATGGCGAGATCGCGTACTTCAAGTCCTTTGCCGACCAGTATCAGGACATGCTCGATAGCTATGAGAGCCTTAAGCAGCAGTACGAGGATGCCTATGGCACCGAGCTGCCGAGCGATATTCAGGATGCGCTCGATAAGCTGCTGAGCGAGGAGAACCTCAAGAAGTTGCAGAGTGTCCTTACGTGCATGTGTTACCTGCGCGATGCCGAGCGCGGCTTTGATATGTATGTGACCGAGGACGGCGTGAACTTTACGACGCTGACGACCAATGGCTTTAACGATCCGTATAACCATGGTCTGCGCACCTTTGCGGTGACCAACCAGGGTCTGTGCCTTGGTACCGCCAACCCGTTCTATGGTTGCCAGGTCTGGATCCAGCGCAAGGAGAATTCGGAGAATCCGGTTGATCCCGGTACTCCGGATCCGACGGAACCCACCGATCCTTCGCAGCCGGGTGGCGGCGATCAGCCTGGCGGCAGCCAGACGGGTGGCAACGACCAGTCGAGCAGCACCACGACCACCGTCACGACGACCGCTAAGAAGACTCCGAAGGACGGCTCGCTGCCTCGCGCTGGCGACTCGACCCTCACGCTGGTCTTGGGATTGCTGGTTGCAGCTGCCGCAGTGCTTGGCATTGCTCTCGTCTTGCGCAAGCGTTCTCGTCGCTAGGCTCGTCCGCGTAGCTCAATGTCCTGGATATCGTCGAAGTTGATGGCGATATCCCTGAGTTTGAGCAGCTTGAATGCGGGTAACGCTTCGTCGAGAATGCCCGTGCGGCTACGATAGCCGTACGTATCGTAATAGGTGACGCGCACCAAGTCGCCGCGTTTGAGGCCCTCGAGCTTTTGCGAAAGCTCGAGGGCTTTTTCTTCCGTGAGCTCACGTTTTTGCTCGACGGTGATTTCCTGCTTGCGCACGAGTTCGTAGTATCCCGTGAGGGCGGCAAAGGGCATAAACTGTGCGGCGCGGTTTGCGCGCACGGCACCGTTGGCAGTGAGGTTGGGGTCGGCTGCGCGGCGTCTGCCCTCGGGGTCCGCCAGGCGCTCGAAGGCGGTCGGCGGGCGCATGGGCTGTTGTTTGGGTTTAGGCACGGTGTCCTCCAACTTGATCGTTGCGCTCGCGCGCGGTGGCGCCGGCGGTAAAGCTTAATCCCTTGACGAGCGCGTTCTTGCCGTACTTGCCTTTCACGGCCAGGACGGCGCGCGCCAGGTCGCGCTCGCGCTCATCGGCCTCGATATCGCTGAACAGATCGATGGTGGCAAATTCCTCGGGCACAAGATTGCTAAAGTCCAGGTTGATGCGCTTGACCGGTCGTTTGGGATCGACAGTCTGCGCCCAGAGCTCATCGAAATAGCCCATGATCTTCTTAAACGAATTGGTACGCTCGGGCAGCTTGCGCGAGGCGTTGGAGTGCGCAAAGAGCGCGGCATAGCCACCACGCGGTTTGCCACCATGCTCTCCCACAAAGATGCCATCGATTGCCTGCGCTTCGCGCACCAGGCGGCGCCGTTCGTCATCGCGCTGGACGGGCTTGGGAGCACGGGGCGCGAGCTCGGGGCCGGCGGTTGCGGTGGGTTCGATGCTCGACGTACTCGAGCGCAGGTGTCCGCATCCGTCCACATATTGTGCAGTACCGCTGGCATCAAGCCTGCGTATGTCGGCGCGCTCGCTCGCGTAGCCCACAAAGAGCGAGATGCTGTCGCAGACCACGTGCTTATCGATCAAGTCCAACACGGCGTTGTCGACCATCTCGCGCAAGACGGTGTAGGCCTGCTCGTAGGCATAGCCCTTCGAGAGCACCTGTCCTGTGGTGGTCGAAGTTGCTTGCGGGCGATAGGCTTGGATATCGGCGATGGTTGTCGGCTCGCGTCCGAAGGCGTGGTCGATGAGATACTCGGCATTGACGCCGAGCTCGTCGTAAAGCAGGTTTTCGTCGAGCGCCGCGACGCCCATCAGATCGTAGACGCCGTATTTTTCGAGTCGTGCTGCCACGCCGGGGCCGATGCCCCAGATATCGGTGATGGGACGATGGGGCCAGATTTCCTTGCGAAAGGTCTCATCGTCGAGTATGCCGATGCGGCTGGGTACGTGCTTGGCGGTGATATCGAGTGCAACCTTGGCCTGGAATAGGTTGGGGCCGATGCCGACCGTCGCCGTGATGCCGGTGCGCGCCAGGACCTCGTCGCGCAACATGCAGGCGAAGCCTTCCGCATCGGTGTGATAGAGGTCCAGATAGGGTGTCACGTCGATAAAGCACTCATCGATGGAGTAGACGTGCACGTCCTGGGGGCTGACGTATTCCAGATAGATGCCGTAGATTTGCGCCGACACCTCCATGTAGTGCTGCATGCGCGGCACTGCTTTGATGCAGTCGATGCCGTCGGGAATCTCGAACAGACGGCAGCGGTTGTGAATACCTAAGTCCTTCATGGCCTGCGTGATAGCGAGGCAGATGGTCGTGCGTCCGCGCGATTCGTCGGCAACGACCAGGTTGGTGGTGAGCGGATCGAGCCCACGGTCGACGCACTCGACGCTGGCATAAAACGTCTTGAGGTCGATGCAGATATAGGTGTGCTGCTCGTGCGCCATCCGTGCCCTTCCATCAAACACATGTTCTTATCGAATACCTGTTCGATAATACCCGCTTGCACGGACACCGTCAAAATCTGTCCCTTTTTGGCAAGTATGGTCGTGCGGCTTCATCGGGGTTTTAACGCAGCCCTAAAGAGCGCGAAACAGCTCGGAAAAGCTCGCTTCGTAGCATGAGCCTAACGATCGATACCACCATAAAGCACGGAAGGGTTGTGGGGATAATGGTCAACTATGGGTTTGGTATGCCGACGCGCTTGGTTGCGGATGGGGATGTGGCTCGCTGGTGCGGGCGATTGGTTGCCCACTATGGCGGCACCAAGGCACTGGTCGTGCTGGGAGGCGACAAGCACACGCGCGATGAGCTCGTTTCGGCGGCGCTGGGCTCGCTCGATCGTGCCCTGCTCGAACGCGTACTCTTTCGTTGCGGTTCGGCCGGGGGCGACGGGGGAGACGATTTGGTCGATGAGGCCGTAGCCCTGGCAACCGATGAGGGCGTGGACTTTGTCCTGGCGATTGGCGATGCCGATACTGCTGGCTTTGCGCGCGAGCTCGCGCGTCGCATGGCGGCGCTCGATGCCGGCGAAGACGGTTTTGTGCCTTATGGATGCATTGTCTCGGAGGGCAAGGTGCCTGCTGTCGTGGGCACCGGCGAGGTTCCCGTTTTTGCCATTATCGCGCCCGAACTGCTGGAGGGCATCGGGTCTCCTCTGCGTGAGTTGCTCGGTAGCGTCTGCGCCGCGGCCTAATATTTGCCAGAAAAGGACGGGTTATTTTTGGTTGGTAAAGCGTTTGACCTGCCAAAATAAGCCTGTCCCTTTTTGATCGGCTGCCGTTTGGGGGCCGATTGGCAACGCTCGCTGATTGTAGTCTTGACCTGCGCTAGAATAGTGGCATCTGAATGTCCGGGTGCATGGAGGCGTGCGCCCGTATGCTGAGGAGGACTCTATGGCAACTGTTGCCGCACCTATCGATGCTACGTCGACTGCCGCTTGGAAGGCACTCGAGGCTCATCAGGAGAAGCGCGAGGCCGATGGTATCGACCTCAAGGCCTGGTTCGCCGCCGATGCCGAGCGCTTGAACAAGCTGAGCTTTGACGCCGGTGACCTGC
>CALJNY010000063.1 GCA_937981515.1 uncultured Collinsella sp.
AGCTCAACAAGTCCAAGAGCCAGCCGCTCGATCGTGTGCTGTTTGCCCTGGGCATCCGCCACGTGGGCAAGAGCGTGGGCGAGGTCATCGCCGAGCGATTCCTGTCGATCGACAAGCTCATCTTGGCGAGTGAAGAAGACATCGCCGAGTGCGAGGGCATCGGTCCCAAGATTGCGGCGAGCGTCAAGCAGTTCCTGGCCGTGCCCGAAAACCTTGCCGTGCTGGAGCGCCTGCGTCAGGCGGGCCTGTCGCTCGAGGTCGACTTGGGCGCTGCGCACGCGCAAGCCGCAGCCGACGCTGGCGTGGCGGGCGAGCTCGCCGACGCACAGCCGCTTGCGGGTCTAACCTTCGTGCTCACCGGCACGCTCGTCAACCGCACGCGCGACGAGGCGGGCGCGGCACTCAAGGTGCTCGGTGCCAAGGTTTCGGGCAGTGTGTCGAAGAAGACGAGCTATCTGGTCGCCGGCCCCAAGGCGGGCTCCAAGCTCACCAAGGCCGAGCAGCTGGGCGTACCCGTGCTGGACGAGGACGCACTCGAGCAGATCTTGGCTACTGGTCAGGTGCCCCAGGCTTAGCACATCGATAAGCAAATTGAAGATCCGCCCGGAAAGCATGATTGAACTGCCTTCCGGGCGGATCTTACTTTGCTGGGGCAACCGGCACTGTGATCTGCGTCACGTAGGTCGCTGGGTCGTCGCTGATGATGTCGTCGATGAGGGCGATTTCGCGTTGCCCCGCTACGCCATCAGTTTGTCAAAAGCTCCGCGGCGGTTGAGTACGGTAAATGCGACAACACAGATGACTGCCGACAAAATCGATCCGCACGGCGAGGCGATACCCATGGGAAACAATGTATCGGAATAGGCGTTCGACAGCAGCCAGGCGCCGGGCACGCGAATGAGCGCCACGGCCAGCACGTTGTGCGCAAAGCCGATGTAGCTCTTGCCATACGCAGCGAAAAAGCCGCTAAAGCAAATGTGGATGCCGGCAAAGATTGCGTCGAAAATGTAGCTGTGCATATAACCGGTGCCGGCGGCGACCACTGCGGGGTCCTTGGCAAAAAAGCCGATAAACGCCGGCGCCACCAGCCACATCAGCACCGTGATCAGGCAGCCATACACTACCGAGATGGTCATGGCGTCTTTGAGCACCTGACGTGCGCGGTCGCCCTTGCCCGCGCCGGCGTTTTGCGCCGTGAGCGCGCTGACGGTGGCACCCATGGAGCTCGGCACAATGAACAAAAAGCTGATCATCTTCTCGACCAGGCCTACGGCGGCGGCGTCGACGAGTCCTCGGTGGTTGGCGATGACGGTGATAAACATAAACGCCACCTGGATGCAGCCGTCCTGCACAGCCACAGGCACGCCGATCTTAAGAATGCTGCCGAGAACCTCGGGCTGGGGGCGCAGGTCGCTGCGCTTAACGTGGATGTTCGTGCGGCGGCTCTTGAGCCACACGAGCGCGAGGGCAACGCTTGCCGTCTGGGCGGTTACCGTGCCGAGCGCCGCGCCCACGGGACCGAGCCCCATGTGGCCGATAAACAGAAAGTCGAGCGCGATGTTGATGATGCATGCCACGCCGATCACGTACATGGGCGAGCGCGAATCGCCCAGCCCGCGAAAGATGGCCGAGAGGATGTTGTATGCGGCGATAAACGGAATGCCGACAAAGCAGATACGCAGGTAGGCGGCGGTGCCTTCGACCGCCTCGGCAGGCGTGCCAATGAGCGCTACAACCTGCGGGCATAGTGCAAATAAGATGACGGCCAGCACCACCGAGATACCCATAAAGAGCGTGATGGTGTTGCCGATGGCGGTCTCGGCGCGGTCAAACCGGCGCGAACCCACGGCGTGGCCGACGATGACCGTCGTTCCCATGGCCAGGCCCACGAGCGTCACGGTAATGATGTAGAGCGTCTGCGCGCCATTGCCCACGGCGGTGATGCCGGCGGCGCCGCTAAACTGCCCCATCATGTACAGGTCGGCCATGCCGTAGAGCATCTGTAAAAAGTACGAGAGCATATAGGGCAGGGCAAAGACCGCGATGGTCTTAAGGACATTGCCGCGTGTGAGGTCGTGTTCCATGGGCGGGGCGCTTTCTGGCTTGGTTCGTTTACGTACCAGTGTAGTGAAAACCCTACAACGATTATAGAGTCAAGGTTTGTGTCGGCAGTGGGGCGAAAAAAATCGCGCGCGCCATTATTCCGAGTGAATATGGACACACGTCACGAGAACTCGCCGCCGTCGCTAACCTTGCAGAAAACGATTTCGGAATACTTGACACCATTATTCGGCGCGCAATAATACGTGCGTTTGCGAACAACGTTTGATGGGGGTTGAACCTGCGTGCGCAATCTCAAAATACTGTTTTCCTACCTAGGGGCATACCGTCGCGACGCCATCCTCGGCGTGTTCTTTGTGTCGGTCGAGACGGTGCTCGAGCTGTTTATCCCGGTCATCATGGCCAACATCATCGATGTGGGCGTGCCTGCGGGTGATATCAACTACATGCTGCTACAGGGCGCGTACATGTTGGTGTGCGCTGCGCTTTCGCTGGTACTGGGCTTGGGTTATGCCCGCACGTCCGCCCGCGTTGCCTCGGGCCTAGGCGCTAACCTGCGCGAGGCCGAGTACAAAAAGATTCAGACGCTCGCCTTTGGCAACCTGGACAACTACGACGCCAGCTCGCTCGTCACCCGCATGACCACGGACATCACCGTTATCCAAAATGCTGTGGGCAACGGCTTTCGCCCTATGGTGCGCGGCCCGGTGACGCTTATCGTCGGCCTTATCTACGCGCTGATGCTGTCGCGCCCGCTCGCCACCGTCTTTGCGATCATCTTGCCCGTGCTGGCAATCGTACTGGGCGTCATCACCTATCGCGTCAGTCCGCTCTACCGCCAACTCCAGACCTCGATGGACCACCTTAACGGCGTGGTGCAAGAGGACCTTACCGCCGTGCGCGCCGTGAAGGCTTACGTGCGCGCCGAGCACGAGTGCGACAAGTTTGACACCGTCAATACCGAGCTCGCCGGCACGGCGACCAAGACCTTCGGCACCGCCGTGCTCAACCTGCCGGTGTTTCAGCTGTCGATGTACGTGGCTGCGCTCTCCATCCTGTGGATTGGCGGCCACATGATTCTCGCCGGCAAGCTGGGCGTGGGCTCGCTCACGGGCTTTATGAGCTACGTGTTGCTGATCATGAACTCACTCATGATGATTTCCAACGTGTTTTTGCTGCTCACGCGCGCTCTTACGAGTGTGGGCCGTATCGCCGAGGTGCTCGATGAGGAGCCCTTTATCGCCAACCCCGCGGGAGACCTCGCGATTGCGGCGCCAGCGGACGGCAGTATCGAGTTTCGCGACGTTTCCTTTAAATACCGCGCGGATGCAGCCGAGGATGTGCTCGAGCATATCGACCTTCGCATCGAGAGCGGCTCGACGGTGGGCATCCTCGGCGGCACGGGCTCGGGCAAGAGCTCGCTTGTGCAGCTGATTGCGCGCCTGTACGACGCCACCGAAGGCGCCGTGCTTGTGGGCGGACGCGACGTGCGCGACTACGACCTCGCGACTCTACGCGACGCCGTGGGCATTGTGCTGCAAAAGAATGTGCTGTTTACGGGTACCGTGCGCGAGAACCTGCAGTGGGGCAATCCGCAGGCGTCGGACGATGAGCTCCTCGCGGCTTGCCGCGCGGCGTGCGTGGACGAGTTCCTCGATCGCATCGGCGGGCTGGACGGCGAGTTGGGCCAAGGCGGCGCCGGTGTCTCGGGTGGCCAGAAGCAACGCCTGTGCATCGCGCGCACGCTGCTCAAGCATCCGCGCGTGCTCATTTTTGACGACTCCACCAGCGCGGTCGATATGGCGACCGACGCTAAGATTCGCGAGCACATCGCCCGGATTTCCGATACGACCGTGCTCATCATCGCCCAGCGCATCGCGAGTGTCATGGATGCCGATCGCATTGTGGTATTGGACGACGGTCGTGTCCACGGCGTGGGCACGCACGAGGAACTGCTAGCGGGCGACAACATATACCAGGAGATTTATGCCTCGCAGATGGAGTTTGCGAGGAACGCGGACGCCGGCGCCGGCAGCGACGATGGCTGCGCGAATGATCCGTTTTCCTCCGTCCCCGGCGGATCGCCCTTGGAAGGGGGTGAGTGCCATGCCTAAGACCGCAGCCCAAGCACGCCCGGCCGACCTCAAGCGCACTGTGCGCCGCTTGCTCTCCTACATGGGGCATGCCAAGTTCTCGTTGCTCGCGGTGGGCGTGCTCGCCTCCGTCGCCGCCATCGCGAGCCTCGTCGGCACCTACATGGTGCGTCCCATCGTTAACGGTTTGGCCACGGGCGGGGAGGAACTGCTTACCAAGCAGGTCATCCTGACGGCGATCATCTACGCCGCGGGCGTACTCTCGGCCCTGAGCTACTCTCAGATTATGGTGCGCGCGGCCCAACGCGTGGTGTCCGATATTCGCCGCGACCTGTTCGCGCACATCCAGACGCTGCCGCTCAGTTATTTTGACAGCACGCGCTCGGGCGACATCATGAGCTTTTTCACCAACGACGTCGACACCGTCTCCGAGGCGCTTAACAACAGCTTTGCCAACGTGATTCAGGCCGCCATTCAGGTTGTGGGCACCACGGCCATGCTCATCATCCTTAACTGGCAGCTCACGATTATCACACTCGTGTGCGATGCGGCCATTGTGCTGTATGCGCGCTACTCGGGCGCGCGCTCTAAGCGTTTCTTTGCTGCCCAGCAGGCATCGCTTGGCGACCTGGACGGATATATCGAAGAAATGGTCTCGGGCCAAAAGGTCATCAAGGTCTTTAACCGTGAGGCAGCGAATGTCGCCGGCTTCACCTGCCGCAACGACGAGCTTCGCCGCACCGGTACCGCCGCCGTGAGCTATGCCAACTCCATGGTGCCCATGACTGTCGTGATTGGCTACGTCAACTATGCCATCGTCGCCGTGGCGGGCGGCATGCTCTGCATCAAGGGGCTCGCCGACGTAGGTGCGCTCGCGAGCTACCTGGTCTTTGTGCGCCAGGCCGCCATGCCCATCAACCAGTTTACTCAGCTCGGCAACTTCTTGCTCAACGCGTTGGCCGGTGCCGAGCGCCTGTTTGCGGCTATGGACCTTGAGCCCGAGGTGGACGAGGGCTGCGTGGAACTGGTGCAGACGGGCGATGCCGCGTGGGCGTGGAAAATTCCCGAGGGCCAGGGCGTGGGCGTCTACGGGCACCTGCATGACGTGGCAGCCGTTGATGAGTCGGGCCGCGCGGTGGCTGCCGACGGTACCGAGCTCACGTGCGGCTTGGTTCCGCTTGCCGGCGACGTGCGCTTCCACGCCGTGGACTTTTCCTACGTGCCGGGCACCCGTGTGCTCACGGATCTCAACCTGTTTGCCAAGCCGGGGCAAAAGATCGCGTTTGTGGGCTCGACGGGCGCCGGAAAGACGACCATCACCAACCTCATCAACCGCTTCTACGAGGTCGATGACGGCGAGATCACGTACGACGGCATCGACGTCAAGCACATAGCCAAGACCAGCCTGCGCGGGTCGCTCGGCATTGTGCTGCAGGACACGCACCTGTTTAGCGGCACCATTGCGCAGAACATCCGCTTTGGCAAGCTCGACGCGACCGGCGAGGAGGTGCGCGCCGCTGCCGAGGCCGCCTGCGCGGATTCGTTTATCCGCCGCCTGCCGCGGGGCTACGACACACCGGTCACGGCCGACGGCGCCAACCTGTCGCAGGGCCAGCGTCAGCTGCTCGCCATCGCGCGCGTGGCCGTCGCCGATCCGCCGGTGCTCATCCTGGACGAGGCCACTTCGAGCATCGACACGCGCACCGAAAAGCTCATCGAGCGCGGTATGGACCGCATCATGCGCGGACGCACCACCTTTATGATCGCGCACCGCCTGTCCACCGTCCGCGATGCCGACGCCATCATGGTCCTCGAACACGGCCGCATCATCGAGCGCGGCACGCATGAAGAGCTGCTCGCCCAGCACGGCGAGTACTGGCAGCTGGCGCATGGCTTAAAAGAGCTGGATTAACCCGTTCGAGCACGATGCTTTGACCCCTCCGTGCCCCTCACCTCGCCTCAAACCATCACAACATTCGACGTTTTTTGCCAAAATCGGGAAAAGCATCGAATGTTGTGATGGTTTTTCTGCCACTCGACCGGGCGGAATCGCTTTCTTGCGCACGAAGGTGTGCGGACCCGTGAGCAGGGGAATAAGGTTGGTTATCCGACTCCATTGGAGGGCTCATGGACCTGCCGATCATCCTGTCCCATAAGACTGCCTGGCTGTACCACAACGTGGCGCGCCCGTCCGAGCCGCTCTCGCGAGCAAGCAGCCTATACGATGAGGACTCGCTTGCTAACGAGGCGGAGCCGACCGCGAGCCTGCCCAAATTGGGACTCGATGCCAAGGGGCTGAGGGCTTCAGCGGCGGTCGGGATCGTTACCGACTATCTGGTTTCGCTTGGTATTCCACGAGAAGAGCTCGATCATATCGACACGCTCGTCAACTTTGATTTTGAGCGCTCGACGCCGGCTGGATTTAGGTGCCACGTGTTTGGGGCGCCGGTACCTCCGGGCCATCTTATCGAGGTGGCAGAGGGCCTTCTGGTGGTTGATGAGGCCATGTGCTTTGTCCAGGCGGGTTCGTGGATGAGTGAGCCCGAGCAGCTGGAATATGGCTACGAAATCTGTGCCCGATACCATTTGAATCATCTGTCGACAGGCGATTATATCGAGATGGGGCAGAGGTATACCGTTGCCGACTTGATTGCTTATTGCAATGAGAACCGATCTCGCCAGGGGGCTATACGCGCGGCCGCCGTGCTCAGGCGCGTGCACGATGGCGCGCGGTCGCCCATGGAGACGGCCACCGCAATCATGGTCGTAGCAAAACGTTCCCAGGGAGGGCTGGGATACGCCAAGATTGAGCTCAATCATCGGGTCGATGTTCCCAGCGAGTTCAAGTATCTCGCAAAGGCCGGGTATTTCGAGATCGACGTATATGCGCCTGCGAGCGGTACGGGGATTGAATACAACGGCTCGGACCATCTTGATAAACAGCGCAGCGCGTCGGATGCGGAGCGTATGACCGTGCTGAGCGCGCTGGGCTTTAGCATGATCGTCCTCACCGGGACTCAGTTTGCCCATCAGCTGCAATTGCATCGGGCGATGAACGCCATCGCGCTCGCTATGGGCCTCAAGTGTGACCGAAGTGAGGCGTTCCAGAAACGTCAGAACGACCTGCGAGAATTTGTGATTCGACACTGGGGCGGCGGCCTTTAGGGGCGCTTCGGTCCTTCTACGGGGTGCTGCGGGCACGCAAACCATCACAACATTCGACGTTTATCGCCGAAAACGGGAAAAGCATCGAATGTTGTGATGGTTTGTATGCTGAGGATGGGCTTGGGAAGCCGGTTTTGCTCGAAGTGACCCGTCCTGTCGTACGGGTGTCGGCACGATTCCCGCGTGCGGTACTATATTCCCTGAAGAATAAAGACCGGTGCGAGGGGAGGGCCGCGTGGACGGGCACGTGCAACATGACGGCTTTGGCCGCGATATCAACTACCTGCGCATTGCCGTTACCGACAAGTGCAATTTCCGCTGCATTTACTGCATGCCGGCCGATGGCGTGGCGCCCCGTGCACACGACGAGCTACTCAGTGCCGAGGAAATTACCCGCTTTGTACGCTTGGTTGCGGGGGAGGGCATTCGCCGCGTGCGCCTGACGGGCGGCGAGCCGCTGGTCAGCCGCCGTATCATTCCGCTCATTCGCGACATCCGCGCGATTCCGCAGATCGAGGACATCTCGCTCACCACCAACGGCGCCCTGCTGCCCAAGCTGGCGCCGCAGCTCAAAGATGCCGGGCTTAACCGCGTTAACATCTCGCTCGACACACTCGACCCTACGCTCTTTGGAAAGATCACTCGTCTGGGTCGACTTGAGCAGACCATGGCTGGCATCGACGCGGCGCTGGCTTGGGGCTTTGAACCCGTTAAGGTCAACTGCGTTGTGGTGCGCCGGCTCAACCAAGACGTGGCGGCCCTCGCGCGCTTGACCGTCGACCGCCCCATCCACCTGCGCTTTATCGAATATATGCCCATTGGCGACGAGCGCACGAGCTCGCATTGCGCTGTGGACCCACATGCGCCTGCGCTCAATCCCGAGCTGTGGGACGCGAGCGATACCGTGCCGAGTGACGAGCTGCGGGCGCGCATCGATGCCGGGGTCGCCGCGGCGGGACTGGGCGAGCTCGAGCCGCTCGACATCAACGACGCTCCTGCCGGCGCGGGCCCTGCGCGCTATTGGCACTTTCCGGGCGCGGCGGGAACGGTTGGCTTCATTAGCGCCATGTCCAACCATTTTTGTGCGAATTGCAACCGTCTGCGCCTGACGGCCGATGGCAACGTGCGTCCGTGCCTGTTCAGCGATGCCGAGTATTCGGTGCGTGAGGCGCTGCGCCGTGGTGATGATATGCAGGTACTTTCGATTTGGCGCGATGCCGTGGCCCACAAACCGCAGGAACACGCGATAATTGAGGGCACGCAACGATTTATGTCCCAAATCGGAGGATGATCATATGGCCAAGAGCAGGTACGCCGATGCCACCAAGGCCGCTCGCAGGGTCGCGATGTCTGCCCACAAAGTCACGGCTGCGGCGAATGCCGGTAACGCCGACACGTCTGCGCAGCCGACTGCCAGCGCTGCCACCGAGTCCACCCGTGACGCCCGTCGCGACGAGCTGACGCACGTGGACGCCAAGGGCGAGGTACGCATGGTCGACGTGTCCGACAAGGCCGAGACCCATCGCATCGCCATCGCCGAGGGCACCATCCTCATGCATCCCGAGACGCAGGCCATGGTGCTGCAAGACCGCGCCAAAAAGGGCGACGTGCTCGCTTGCGCGCGCGTGGCGGGCATTATGGCCATTAAACGCACGAGCGACATCATCCCCATGTGCCATCCGTTGCTCATTACCAAGAGCAAGTGCGACATTGCGCCCATCGCTGCGGCGGGGACGCCGGCCGAGGACGTGCCCGAGGGCTGGGCACCGGCGCGCGCGGACGGACAGGTTGGCTTTCACGTACTGGTTACGGCGGGCGTGACGGGCAAGACGGGTATCGAGATGGAGGCCCTGACCGGCGCGAGCGCTGCGTGCCTAACGATCTATGACATGTGCAAGGCGGTCGATCGCGGCATGGAGATCGTCGACGTGCGCCTTCTGCACAAGGAGGGCGGCCGCTCGGGCGTGTGGGATCGTGCAGAGCGTCAGGCCGCTGTCGTCGAGTCCGTGGCCGCTGACGGTGCCGCGCCCGCAAGCGCACCCATCGCCGTCGCGCCCGCAGCTCCGGCACCGGCCGTCCCCGCGATCGCGTTTATCGGCTACCAGAACTCGGGTAAGACCACGCTCGTCGAGAAGGTTATCGCCGAGCTCACCCGCCGCGGCCTGCGTGTGGGCTCGCTCAAGCATCACGGGCACCACGGCTTTGATATCGACGTGCCCGCTAAGGACACCTGGCGCCATCACCAGGCCGGATCCAAGCACGTGGGCCTTATCTGCGCCACGCGCTGGGCGGAGTACGCCGACACGCGCGAGGAGGACGAGATACCCGCGCGCGAGCTGCTGTCGCGTTACAACGATGTCGACGTGGTGATCATCGAGGGCTACAAGACCGAGGGCTTCGACAACATCGTGGTCGCGCGATCGGGTGTCGACCGTCTGCGCGGCAAGAGCTCGCTCGACCTGGTCGACGGCCGCACGCTGGCCCTTGCCTGCAATGAGGCCCTGGCGCGTCAGGCCTTCGACGCCGGCCTTGCGACCCGAGCCATCAACATCAACGACGCCCGAGCCATCTGCGATCTTATCCAAGACCATCTGGCCTAAAACCTGCCAAAAAGGGACAGGTTTATTTTGGCAGGTTTTATCTGGGCAAACGTCACTTCCACCACAAAGGGGCCAGGCACCTTTGTGGTGGTTTTTGCTTTAGTACATGTGTGGGACATGCCTTACAATCTACCAAGTAGTTCATGACGGGCGAAAAACGGAGAGAAGGGGCTTGATGCGTCCTTAATGTTTCATGCGGACAGATTGATTTGACAGACGGTGGCGAATGCCCGCCGTCCGCATTCGTATGAAACAAGGAGTCTCCATGCTCGCCTCTCTTTTCTCAAAGCCTCAATCATCGCTGTCCGTGCAGGCCAAGCGCCTGGTGGCGATGCGCTTTTTCATCTACACCGGTTTTCAGACCAGCTACTTTATCGGCGTCATCGGAACGCTCACCTATGCAGACGATGCCTCGGTCGTGGCGACATCGCTGGCCGTCCTGTTTATGAACGTCTTTGTGATCTTGGGATCCTTTGCGGGTGGCGCGGCGCTCGACGCCTGGGGCCCGCGCCGTCATTTCTTGCTGAGCA
>CALJNY010000064.1 GCA_937981515.1 uncultured Collinsella sp.
CGAAAGGTCTGGCGACAACAAGCTGACGAAGAAGGACGGATCGGAGAAGAATGCCGACGGTACCTTTAACATCACCGTTGGCGATACCAAGCAGGTTGGTCTCCCGCTTACCGGCCTTAACGGCGTGACCTTAACTTGGATCGCTGGTGGCGCGGTGCTGTGCATCGGCGTGGCGCACCTCATCCGCAGCCGTAAGCAGGCTGAGGAGTCCGAGCAGGAGTAACGCTCGCTCACCCATCCCTTTGGCAGGTGGGATGTGATGGCCATGAGACTTGCGGACACTTTTCTCGTCCATCGACGTTCTTGCTTTGCCATTCTCTTTTCGGGGCAGACTCCGCACTGGAGTCTGCCCCGTTTTTTTGGATAACGCAGCCAGCCTCCATCGTCCGATGAATCAAGCGTATGAATATCGAACAGATGTTTGCAATTATTACGTTTACCTGCTGTGGGTGCATACACTCGCAGTAAAATACCCTTGCGACGCATCCCGTGCGTGGGCGGCCGACGACTCGATCGGAGGTCACCATATGCTGAAATTCCTTAACGCGCTCGCCGCCCTCGCGGCGGTGGGCACGTTCGTCATCGCATTTTTTGACTCGTATGAGGTTCGGTTTAAGGTCCGTAGGCGCACGCGCGGTGCGGACGGTAGAAGGCATTTGCGCCGCAACAAGCGCAAATAAGAATGCCCGGGGTTAGAGGCCCGGGCATTTAACAAAACCAGAAAACTAGGCCGCCCGCGCTTTCGAACACTTACGCGGGGTGCATCGTTTTCTATTGACATTGTATCCCGAATCGCCCCGCCGATCCGGGACATTTTGAAAACTCAAATGTGGGCTTAGGCACGAACGGAATCTCTTTAATTCCGAAAATTATGTATAATTCCAATATAAACTGGAATCAAACGAAAATGATGGAAATGAACGAAGCGCTAATCTACTTACAAGAAGCACTAGGCCTCTCCGCCAAGACCAAAACTTGGCCTGGATCCGCACGCTTGCCGCTGCATCTGCGGGCGATTGAGGTCCGCGCTGTTGACGCAAACGGTTTTTCGTTTTTGCTTGCAAGTTTGCCTACTGGCGTCGGGCTTCCCGAGGCTAAGAGAGTCTATAGTCAGCTAGCCTTGCGCGCGGAGACTCCTGTTGTCGTTTCGTTTCATGATGCCGATGCACGTCAGCGCAAAGCATTGATCGCACAAGGGATTCCCTTTGTCTGCCCGGGTAGACAGGCTTTTCTTCCATTTATGGGCGCGGCCTGCACGGAGAGGGGCGGTGCCTGGTTTCGCAATCATGCGACCAAGATGTCACCCAACGCACAGGCTGCCGCAATCTGGGGAGCAGCCCAGGAGCCATATCGTCCCTATGACCTTTGTCGTGCGCTTGGAATCTCGGCAAGCCGCGCGAGTGAGGCCATAACCGAGCTTGTCGACAGGGGGCTCGCGAGGCGCGAGCGTCGCGAGCGACGTGTCGTCGTGTTCCCTGTTGCCGTTGATCTTCTGCTCAGCGAACACATGGCAGAGCTCTCCTCGCCTGTCTCGAAGGTCTTTTTTGCAAGGAAGACGCCGCAGATCGACTATCTTGTTGACGCCGGGGAGACGGCGCTCGCTGCGCGTTCGATGCTCGCTGCGCCGGGCATGGAACAAAAGGCCGTCTCAAGAAGTGCATGGCGTCAACTGAGCGACCTCGAAGTCGCAGACGGGGAGTTGCCGGATAACGAGACGGCGATGATCCAAGTGTGGCGCTATGCGCCCGTGTTTGCCGACTCCTCCCGTGTTGACGACATTTCGCTTGCGCTATCTTTGGCGGCAATCGACGATGAGCGAATTCAGCTCGAAGTCGATCGCATGTTTGGAAAGGAATATCCATGGCAAGAAGCGCTGTAGAAGGTCTCCAAGAATTTCAGCAGCATATGCAAGAAGCTGCAGGATCGTATGCCCTTATCGGCGGCACGGCATGCGACATTTTGCTCGCGGAGGCGGGACTTCCGTTTAGGGCGACTCACGATTTTGATGTGGTAATTGTCGCCGATGACCGGTTGCCTCAGACGGCAGAAGCTATATGGACTTTGGTGCGTGATGGCGGTTATCGCTGCGGCTGGGGCGAAGGCAAAGACTCATGTTTTTATCGGTTTACAGAGCCTAAGAGGCCGGGTTACCCTCATATGATCGAACTCTTCGCGAAGTGCCCCGACTTTCTAAAGGGTCGTGAGGGGATTGATGTGGCGCCAATTCACGTTGATGAAAACATAAGCAGTCTGTCGGCAATTTTGTTGGACGATGCTTACTACAGCTTGTTCCTTCAGGGAATTCGGACCGTAGGCGGCGTTTCGGTCCTGGGTACGGAATACATTGTCCCGTTCAAAGCGAAGGCGTATCTCGACCTAAAAGCTAGAAGGGAAGCGGGGGAGAACGTTG
>CALJNY010000065.1 GCA_937981515.1 uncultured Collinsella sp.
AGTAACCGAGGGGAGGGCGCATATGGGAATGACGGGTGCATACGAGCGCAATCTCGATGCAAAAGGTCGTCTATCCCTGCCTGCACCCCTTCGTGAGGAGCTTGGAGAGCACGTTCGCGTGTTCAAAGCCCTGGATGTCGATGCTCTGTACGTGTTCTCTGCCGAGGCCTTCGATAAGTGGGTCGAAGGACTCTTCGCGGGTCGTGAGGGCCACGAGGGTTTTAACCCGCGTGACATCAACGACCAGAAGCTTATGAGGGCGATCAACAAGCGCACCACGTCGATGGATGTGGACAGCGCAGGTCGTATCGGTCTTTCTGAGTCTCTCCGCAAGCAGGCGAACCTCGACCGCGAGGTCACGGTTGTGGGCAACTACGACCACCTTGAGGTTTGGGACCGCGCTACGGCCGATGAGGACGATGACGACGAGGCCCTGCTGGACCTCTTCTTCTCGTAAGGGCAAGGCACGAGTAACGGATGGAGCGTGGGATCTTGACACAAGAATATCGGCATGAACCTGTCATGCTCGGCGAAGTGCTTGAGTCGCTGCAGCTAAAGAGCGGCTCCGTCGTCTGCGACTGCACCCTTGGCGGTGCCGGCCATTCGGTAAAGATGGCCGCGCAGGTGGGGGAGACCGGCCTTTTGCTCGGCGTCGATCAGGACGACATGGCCCTCGAGGCCGCTGGCGCCCGTCTGGACCGCGAGGTTCCCGGCGTACCGCACCAGCTGCTGAAGGGCAACTTCGGCGACTTGGACGAGCTGCTTTGCTCGGCCGAGGTGCCCGGGGTCGATGGCTTCCTGTTCGACTTGGGTGTTTCGTCGCCGCAACTCGATATCCCTGGCAGGGGCTTTTCGTACAACGAAGATGCCCCATTGGACATGCGGATGGATCCGGGTAACAACACCTTAAACGCAGCTGAGGTCATCAACACCTATAACGAACACGACCTCGCCCGGATTCTACGCGTCTACGGCGAAGAGAAGTTCGCCTCGCAGATCGCGCGCGAGATCGTGCGCCGCCGCGAGCATGAGCCGATCGAAACCACCGGTCAGTTTGTCGAGATCATCAAGGCTGGTATCCCCGCTGCCGCTCGTCGGCATGGCGGACACCCAGCCAAGAAGAGTTTCCAGGCCATTCGCATCGAGGTCAATCACGAACTCGATGTGCTCGAGCGAGGGCTTGACGCCGCCACAAGGTGGCTCAACCCGGGCGGACGCATCTGCGTCATCTCGTATCACTCGCTCGAGGACCGTATCGTAAAGAACCACTTTAAGGAGATGAGCCAGGGGTGCACGTGTCCACCGGAGATTCCGGTGTGCGTGTGCGGCAACGTGCCGATACTCAAGGTCATCACCCGCAAACCCTTGGTTGCCCAGCCTGATGAGGTTGAGCGCAACCCTCGGGCGAGATCAGCCAAAATCCGCGTGGCGCAGCGTCTGTAGGCGCGACCGCGCGATATTGGACCTCCCGCTCGCACCATAAACGAAGCTTAAACACACTACCAACGTACTCGGGATGGGAGGCGGCATATCATGGGCTACAACACTTCAAGCGCAGCACTCGCCTATGATATGAACGCCATGCCCGCCTATCGTGAGACGCCGCAGGCCCCCGTTGCTCCCCGTGAGCAGCGCGCGCCGCGCTTTGATGTCTACACGGGCGCGGGCCGTCAGGCAAACCAGGCGGTAAGCCCGGTTTTCATGAGCGTTCTTAAAACGTTTTGCATCATTGCGGCTATCTTCATGACGATCGGCGTCGCCCGCGTGGCGCTCGCCGGCGTTACGGCCCAGGTGCTCAACAGCAACGCCGAGCTTACCAGCACGCTCGAAAAGGCGACCGATGAGAGCTCCGACCTGGAGGTCATGCATTCGGTCTATGGCGCCGACACGCGCATTCGCGACCTTGCGGGCGCTTATGGCATGGTGGAGCCCAGCGAGAGCGTTACACTTGACTTTTCGCAGGATGCAGCCGCGGGCGCCAACGCGACCGCGACCGCTCAGTAGCAAGACGGTAGCTGAGTATGACAAATGACTATCGCCGCGGTTCCGATGGGGGCCGCGGTTCTGGACGTCCCTCGTCGCGGGGACGTTCTGGTTATCAAGGAACGGGTCGGCAATCTTACAACGCCGGGCGGTCCCGTGGCAACGACCCGGCGTCGCGACTTCGCGGCTCGGGCGGCCCTCAAGTGCATAACACCAGGTCGCGCAAGAGTTCGTCGACCGAATGGCTCACAGGCGCGCCTCTGCCTCGCCGCAAAGCCGTCATGGGCTTCATCGGGCTTGGCTTGGGCTTGGGCGTCTTTCGCCTTGCCGACTATCAAATTGTCGAAGCCGATAAACTGCGCGAGCGTGCCGATGCGCGCCGCCTGCTTGCGCAGACCCTCTATGCCAAACGCGGCACCATCTACGACCGCAACGGCAACGTGCTGGCGTCGTCGGTCGAATGTCGCAACATCGCCGTGAACCCGCAGCTTGTCGAGGATGTTGACAAGACGGTGTCGGCGCTGGTCAAGGCAACTGGAATCGATAAAAAGACCTGCCGCAAGCTCGTTGAGTCCGATGGAACCTGGGTGTATATCAAGCGCCAGGTGGACGAAGACGATGTTGCGGCGCTGGAGAAGAAGAACCTGCCCGGCGTGCTTTTTGAGCAGGCCATGAAGCGCGTATATCCATACGGCAATCTGGCATCGCAGGTGCTGGGTGTAGTGAATGTAGACAACGACGGCTTGACGGGTCTCGAAAAGCAATACAACAAGCTTCTGACCGGCACGAACGGTTCTCTCGTACGCGAGCGCGCGAGGGACGGCAGCTATATCGCGGGCGGTGCCTATAAAAAGGTGGCTGCGGTCGACGGCGTTGATATCGTGACGACGCTCGACGTCAATATCCAGCGTGCGGCCGAGGATGCCCTGGCAGAGGCAGTTGAGAAGACTAAGGCCAAGAACGGCTCGGCGCTGGTCACCGATCCTACGACAGGCGAGATTTTGGCAGCCTGCTCGTACCCGACCTACGACCAGACCGATCTGGAGAATGCCAAGACCGAGGATATGAATCTGCGCCTGGTCACCGACGCCTACGAGCCCGGCTCGGTCTTTAAGACGCTCGTGGCGGGCGCCGGCTTCGACTTGGGCGTCGTGCGATCGAGTACGTCGTTTGAGGTGCCGGCGAGCATCAAGGTGGGCGACGATACCGTCACCGATGCCGACAAGCGCGACTATGCCATGACCATGGATGTGCGCGAGATGATGCGCCGTTCGTCCAACGTGGGCTTTGTCCTAGTGGGGCGCAAGATCGGTGCCGACGACTTTGCCGCCTATGTGGACAAGTGGGGCATCGGTCACAGCTCGGGTGTCGATTTTCCGGGAGAGAGCCTGGGTATCGTCAAGGAGCGTGACCAGTATGACGGCGCCACGCTGGGCTCGATGAGCTTTGGACAGGCACTGTCCGTCTCGCCGATTGAGATCGCACGTGCCGTGGGCGGTATCGCCAACGGCGGCGTGATGATGACCCCGCACTTCTATAAGTCCAGCAAGGGCGACGAGAAGGACTGGGGCGAAGGCGAGCGCGCGATTTCTGAGGATGCCGCATCCCAGGTGACATCGTGCATGCAGACGGTCGTGTCCGAGGGAACGGGCGTTGGCGGCGCGGTTGACGGCTATGACGTGGCGGGTAAGACCGGTACGGCCGAACGAGCCGACGAGAACGGCGGCTACCTCAAGGAGAACTATATGTCGTCCTTTATGGGCTTTGCACCGGCACAATCGCCCAAGGTGCTGTGCTATATCACGCTCGACGGAACGCCGAGCGGCTCGGATGCCGCTGCGGTGCCGTTCCAGTCCATTATGGCCAACGCGCTCGACGTGCTGGGTATCCCGCACACGAGGTAGGGGGTTACAATCTTTGGGGCCTGGTTTGTTGTCCCATATGAGGGTGTTCACATGCCCTGCACCACGCATGCGCGGCGCTGGGATACAATACGCCGATAGCATTATTAGGTTTACAGGGGAGCTGCAATGATAGAGATCGCCGTCAACAACCTCGCGGCCGCAACAGGGGCCCGAACCGTGACGGGAGAAGCCGATCGGGTATGCCGCGGGTGCGTTATCGACTCGCGCCAGGTCGAGGAAGGGACGATTTTCGTCGCCTTTCCCGGTGAAAACGTCGACGGCAATGATTTTGCTTCCCGTGCCGTCCAGTCGGGTGCCGGCGCCGTCGTGATGACGCGTGAGCCCGAGGCCGAGCTGGTCTCGCTGGCACAGGACAGGGGCTGTGCCATCTTGCTGACCGATGATCCCGAGGAGTTTCTGCTGCGTTTGGCGCACACGTATCGCCTGGAGCTTGGCTGCCTGGTCGTTGGCATTACCGGTTCCATCGGCAAGACGACGACCAAGGACGTGCTCGCCGCTGTACTCGCCAAGCGCTATCGTGTCTGGGCCACCAAGGGCAATTTCAATAACCTGATCGGCATGCCGCTCACGGTGCTTTCCGCTCCGGCCGATACCGAGGTCCTGGTGCTCGAGATGGGCATGAACCATTTCCACGAGATTGAGCGTCTGTCCCAGTCCGCCAATCCCAACCTTGCCATCGTAAGCAAGATTGGTACCTCTCACATCGGCATTTTGGGCAGCCGCGAGAACATCGCCCGCGCTAAGGCCGAGATTGTCCAGGGTATGTGCGCCGCCGGCGACTTCTTGCCGCTGCTGGTTTTGGGCGGTGAGGACGACTTTACGCCGTTCATTCGCGATACGTTCGCCCAGCCTGCTGGTATCGATGTGATGCTGGCCGGCGTCTCGGACGATGATGAGGTCCGTGCCCGCGACATTCGTGTTGATGACGAGGGACGTCCGGTCTTTACGCTCGATTTTGGCCAGGGTGAGACGATCGATACCATGCTTGCCATCCCCGGCGTGCAGTCCGTTCCTAATGCCGTTAAGGCCGCCGCGGTTTCCTATCGCCTGGGCGTGACGCCCGAGCAGATCGATGCTGCCTTTAGGGGCCTCACGATCACCGGTCACCGCCAGGAGATCAAGCGCGCCAAGAGCGGTGCCCGCGTCATCGACGATTCCTATAACGCCAGTGCCGAATCCATGGCTGCTGGCCTCGATCTACTGTGCTCGCTTTCGTGCACGGGGTCTCGCATGGCGATCCTGGGCGAGATGGGCGAGATGGGCGATGAGGCTCCTCGCATGCATGAGCTCGTGGGCGCCTATGCGGCCGCCAAGAAGCTCGACATGCTGGCGTGCGTGGGTGGTGAGCTGGCCCAGCTTATGGCCGATGCCGCGCGCATGATGGGCATGGACGAGGACCGCATCCAGGTGTTCTCCGATTATCAGCAGGTGCTCGACCGCATGGGCGGCGCGCTTGAAAAACATGATGTTGTACTGGTCAAGGGTTCCCGCTTTGTTGAGCTCGACCGCTTTGTGGAAGGTGTGTGCTAGCCCATGTTCGGCAATCCCTCGTATCCAACGTATCAGGCTTTTTTGGGGCTTGGCATCGCCGCTGCCATTGCGCTGCTGCTCATGCCGTGGTGGATCAAGCTGCTGAAGGTCGAGGGTATCGGCCAACAGGTCCGAGCCGACGGCCCCAAGCGTCATTTGATTAAACAGGGTACGCCGACCATGGGCGGCGTCATCATCCTTGTTGCGATTTCGCTGACCTGCCTGCTGATGGGCAAGCTCACCACCGAGATCGTGCTCGTGCTGCTCGCCACGCTGGCGACCGGCGTGCTGGGCCTGATCGACGACCTGACCTCCGTTACGCATGGGCGCTCGCTCGGTCTGACGCCTCATGCCAAGATGATCGGCCTAACCATTATCTGTGTCACCTTTACGGTACTTGCCGTTAACTGGTGCGGCGTCGCCCCCGAGATTCGTTTTCCCGGCGGCCTGACGATTGACCTTGGCGTGCTTTCGACCACCATCTGCGGCCTTTCGTTCCCGTGGCTCTACATTGTCTTTTGCTGGCTGATGATCACCGG
>CALJNY010000066.1 GCA_937981515.1 uncultured Collinsella sp.
CTGCTCATGGACAGCCGCCTGGTCGAGCTGGTGGCGGAGCTGCGCCGGCGCTATGACTACATCATCGCCGACAACGTGCCGGTGGGTGTCGTGGCCGACGCCACCATCAGCAACCGCATCAGCGACCTCACCATCTTCGTGGTGCGCGCCGGAAGGCTCGACCGCCGCCAGCTGCCCGACATGGAGGAGCTGTACCGCGAGAACAAGCTCAGCAACATGGCCCTCATCCTCAACGGGGTGGACCCCCGCCACCGTGGATACGGGTACGGATACGGCTATGGGTATGGTTACGGCTATGGATACGGATACGGAAAACACAGGAAAAAGAAATGACATACATTAACTTTTAAACTATAAAGAATATGAACGAGACTAAGAAAACGGATTTGAAATCCTACGAGGCACCCGAGACCAAGAGGACTCAGGTGGAACTGGAAGACAGCCTTTGCAGCGCTTCACAGCCCATTAAGGAAAAACAAACGGCGGAAGTTGAAGTCGACAAATGGGTGTCAGTTGAAAATGATGTGACATTTGAATAAAGGAAAGGAGAAACGACTATGAGAACGATAAAGAATTATGTCAGGGCTGCCCTCCCGATACTGCTGGGCTGCCTGCTGTTCGTGGCCTGTTCCGACGATGATATCGCGGAAAAAGGAGTGAAAGAGGGGCTTCCCGCTTCGCTGACATTCAAGATGGTGGTGCCGGATCTGAACGATGCGGTGGTCACGAGAGCCGGGGTGGAACAGGAAACCGCCCTCAACCAGCTGATGTTCCTCTTCTATAAGAAGTCGGACACTTCTAAACCTGCTTTTGCAAAGGTTATCGACCAGCTGGGCTCCTGGAGAATCGGCAGTGATGGCAATGATAACTCCAACCGTCTCTATACGGTAACCATATCTCCGGGAGAGACCGATCTAAACGATAACGAGATTATGAGCGGCGAATACTACCTCTACGCGCTGGCCAACTGGGGTAACGGCTTCTGCTCGTATGACGCCGAAGGATACGCCTCCAAGTCGCTGGACGAGCTTAAAAGCGCGATACTTGCCCGTGAGTCCAGTGCCAACGTCCTCGATATCATTAACAATACGCCCATGACCGGCATATACGGCCGCGATGACGGCAGCATCGAGATATACGAGGGTGAAAACTCCTTCGGCAATACCGATGAAACCCGCGTGCATCTGCGCCGCGCCGTAGCCAAGGTGATTTTCAATATCAGTACAGTAGATGGCATTACCTTCACTCCCGAACGCTACAGCATCTACCACTACTCGCAGTCGTCAACGCTCATGGAGCGCTCTGGCTGGGGAGGAGACCAAGGCACCCAGCCCGGCAATCTGTCCTACGAGGGCAACAACAGCTTCTCCGACTTTGAGGACTTGGCTTTTTCGGACGGCACTCCTAACAGCTTCGAGTTCTATATGCCGGAAAACGTGCAGAGGGCGAAAGACTCCAACTTTACGGATGTCAAGATGCGTGAGAAGCGCGAGAGCGAAACCAACGAGAAGTTCAAGTATGCGCCCGAAAAGAGCACATACATCGTTATCGAAGGCCATTACAACGGCCCGAGAAATGCGTCGTCCGACGAGACCGCCATATACGACGGTGACGTGAAATATACCATCCAGCTGGGAGACTTCGACGCTACCCGTGGCGGCATCGACAACTTCACCATCCGCCGCAATGTGAAGTACACCTACAATGTCAAGGTCAAAGGTGTGAACAACATCATCACCGAGGCTTCTGCCGAGAACTTTGACGCAGAACCGCAACCGGGCGCCGAGGGCGACCTTGTCCGCATGGACGACGGTACCATCAAGCTCGACCTGGATGCCCATTTTGAAAGGGTGTTGCTGAAAATACCTGTCGATGAGTTCAAAAATCCGATGTTCTATGTCAAAACGCCTTACAGCCGTACAACAGATGGCATCAGCGCCGATATGACTGTCGGCGACGACTCCAAGGATTATAAATG
>CALJNY010000067.1 GCA_937981515.1 uncultured Collinsella sp.
TTTGTTTGCCGCGACGATGGTACGCGGATCCTCGCCCTCGGGCAGGACGATGGTCTTAAGGTCGGCCTTGGCGGCAGACTTCATACGGTTTAGGAAATCGCTCATGTTACTCCTTACAAGCGTTTCGCTAAGCTCCAGGCCCTCGGCTGTACACGAATAAACCCGCTGCTAGCGGGTTTACCTTTCAATTATGTACGCCGCGGTGCTTGAGCTTTCCTTGTGTGGCAAGCTCATTATAGGACGCATTAGCGCTATAATCGCTCTGATAAATATGTCTCGAAGAATGTTCGAGAAAAGCCCAGCTAACGAGCCCGTGGCTTTTGACAAGGAGTATCGATGCAGATTACCTCAGGCCTGCCTGAAGGCTATAACGCCGGCGCGTACGACATGATTGTCGTCGGTGCTGGATATGCCGGTGCCGTTTGCGCCCGCCGTCTTGCCGAGACCATCGGCTATCGTGTTGCCGTTTTGGAGCGCCGTAGCCACATTGCGGGCAATGCCTTCGACTGCACTGACGAGGCGGGAATCCTTGTCCACGAGTATGGCCCGCACATCTACCATACCTTTAACGAGCGCGTGCATAACTTCCTGTCGCGCTTTACCAAGTGGACGGATTATCAGCACAAGGTGCTCGCCAACATCAACGGTACCCTTATGCCCGTGCCCTTCAACCATGCGAGTCTCAAGCTCGCCTTTGGTGACGAGCGCGGCGAGGAGCTGTATCAGAAGCTCGTGGAGACCTTTGGCAAGGATGTCAAGGTGCCCATTATGGAGCTGCGTAAGAAGAACGACCCGGATCTTGCCGAGGTCGCCGATTACGTCTACGAGAACGTCTTTTTGCATTACACCATGAAGCAGTGGGGCCAGACGCCCGACCAGATCGACCCCTCGATCACTGGCCGCGTTCCCGTCTTTGTGGGCGATGACGATCGCTACTTCCCGCAGGCTCCTTTCCAGGGCATGCCGCAGGACGGCTATACCGCGCTGTTCGAGCATATGCTCGATCACGATTTGATCGACGTATTCTGTGACGTAGACGCCCGTGACCTCTTTGAGATCGACGAGACTACCGTCAAGATCGACGGCAAGGTCTATGGTGGCGAGATCGTCTACACCGGTCCACTCGACGAGCTGTTCAACCTCGACCTGGGTGCGCTGCCGTACCGCACGCTCGATATGAAGTTCGAGACGCTCGATATGGATCAGTTCCAGCCCGTGGGCACCGTCAACTACACCACGAGCGAGGACTATACGCGCATCACCGAGTTCAAGAACATGACCGGTCAGGTTTTGCCCGGCAAGACCACCATCATGAAGGAGTACTCCAAGGCCTATACGCCCGGCTCGGGTGAGACGCCGTACTACGCCATTCTTGAGCCTGAGAATCGTGAACTCTATGAGCGCTATCTTGAGCGCGTCCAGAACCTGACGAACTTCCACCCCGTGGGTCGTCTGGCCGAGTATCGTTATTACGATATGGACGCTGTGACCAATTCCGCCCTCGATCTTTCGGATGAGATTATCGCCTGCCATGCATAAAGTCATAACATTCGGTATTCCCTCGTATAACGCCGCCAAGGACATGGACCATTGCATCACCTCCATCTTGGAGGGGAGCAATTACGCCACCGATATCGAGATTATCGTGGTGGACGACGGCTCCAAGGACGAGACGGCCGCCAAGGCCGACGAGTGGGAGGCCCGTTATCCTGGAATCATCCGCGCGGTGCACCAGGAGAATGGCGGCCACGGCATCGCCGTTCTTTCGGGCCTGCGCGAGGCGCAGGGCACCTACTACAAGGTTGTCGACTCGGACGACTGGCTCGACGGTGCGGCGCTTTCGACCATGCTGTCGATTCTGCGTGGCTTTGAGGAGCGCGACCAGCGCGTCGACCTGTTTATCTCGAACTACGTGTACGAGAAGGTTTACGAGGGCACGCATACCGCTATTGGCTACAAGTTTGCCCTGCCGCGCAAAAAGATTTTCTCTTGGGACCAGATCGGACACTTCCGTCCCGATCAGAACCTGCTCATGCACAGCCTGTGCTATCGCACCGATGTACTGCGCGAGTCCAATCTGCCCATGCCGGCACACACGTTTTACGTGGATAATATCTACGCATACGTGCCGCTGCCGCGCTGCAAGACCATGTACTACGCCGACATCGACCTCTATCGCTACTTTATCGGTCGCGAGGGCCAGAGCGTCAATGAGGCCACGATGGTCAAGCGCCTGGGTCAGCAGTTCCGCGTAACGCGCATCATGATGGAATCGTTCCACCTGTACCAGGACGTTGAGTCCTCGCGTCTGCGTTCGTACATGATGGGCTACTTCACCATGATGATGGCGATTTGCTCGGTGCTCACCAAGCTTTCCGAGGAAGATTGTGCCGATGAGCGTCTGAAGACGCTGTGGAAGGACCTGAAGGAGTACGACGAGCGCATGTATCGTCGCGCTCGCTACGGCGT
>CALJNY010000068.1 GCA_937981515.1 uncultured Collinsella sp.
GGGCGGCGACGTGTTCGTCGTGGACAGCAATAACGTGACCTTGGGCGAGCGCGTGCTGGTCGAGTATGCGCTGCGCCTGGTGGACGAGGGCCGTAGTGCGGCCCAGATCGCGGCGGCGGTCGAGGCCGTCCGTGACCGTGTGGTGGTTATCGGCCTGCTCGAGACGCTGGAATACATGGTGCGCGGCGGCCGCCTGTCTGCTGCGGCGGGCGCTGTGGGTACGCTGCTCAACGTGAAGCCGGTCGTGGCCGCCGAGGACGGTCTCATCGTGCAGTTGGGCAAGGCGCGCGGTTCCAAGAACGGTCGCAGCCTTCTGAATCAAAAGGTCGAAAAGGCGGGCGGCGTCGACTTCTCCATGCCGCTGGCGCTTGGTTATACGGGTCTTTCGGACGCGGTGCTCAAGAAGTATATCGAGGACAGCGCCGCGCTGTGGGCCGGCCATGCCGAGAACGAGCTGCCCATCCACACCATTGGCGCCACCATCGGCACCCACGTGGGTCCCGGCGCCGTAGCCGTAGCCTTCTTCCGCCCCGCCAACTAACCGACCTGCCATATACCACCACAAAGGGGACAGGCACCTTTGTGGTGGTTTATGCTGGTTTCGGTTGAAAGGAGCATGCGATGGCATCTGAGGGCTTTTTTGAACGGGTGTACGAGGTAGTCGAGCAGATCCCTGAGGGGATGGTCGCCACGTATGGTCAGGTGGCGCTGCTTGCCGGTCGTCCACGAAGTGCGCGGTACGTGGGGTATGCGCTGCACAGCAATCCGCGCCCTGGTCAGATTCCCTGTCATCGTGTGGTGTTTGCCGATGGCCGTATTTGCGAGGGCTTTGCGTTTGGCGGCCCCGATGCTCAACGTGAGCTTTTGCTAGGGGAGGGTGTGGCGTTTAAGGACGACATGCACGTCGATCTGGGCGCCTGTCGCTGGCCAGCAGGGCTCTAGCGGCTCTGCCGTGGCCAAAACCACCACAAAGGTGCCTGTCCCCTTTGTGGTGGTTTTCCGTTGCAGGTTTACCGGGGCTAACTTATGGAGAAGGTGTGGCGACGTATTTTGCCGTCAGAAAGTAAACCATGGTGAACTATATTGGTTTCAGCAACGGAGCAGGCAATAGGCGATGAAAAAGCCTGCCCTGTTGAGTTTGATTCGCATTCCTCCCCTCTGTGCGATTCAACGGTGTACTTCGGGAACAGGCCCGCTGGCAACTAACTGCCAGCGGGCCTGTTCCTGTTTCGGTGAGGATTCAGCCTCACCGTCTATGTTGTGCGAAAGCGCTTTGCCTAGTACACCATGCCCATGGCGTCCTGAACCTCGGCCAGGGTCTGCTCGGCGATCTCGTTGGCGCGACGATTGCCCTCGTGCAGGACGTCCTTGACGTAATCCAGATCGTTCTCGTAGCGCTGACGACGCTCACGGATCGGGGCGAAGTACTCGTTGACGGCCTCGGTCACGTACTTCTTGAGCTGGCCGGAGCCGCCCATGCCGATCTCCTCGGCAATCTCGACCTCGGAGCGGCCGGTGCAGATGGCGGCTGTGGAAAGCAGGCCGGACACACCGGGGCGGTTCTCGGGATCAAACGTGATCATGCGCTCGGAGTCGGTCTGGCTCTTCTTGATGCGCTTGGCCGTCTCCTCGGCGGTCATCGAGATATTGATGGCGTTGCCGTAGCTCTTGCTCATCTTGCGACCGTCAAGGCCGGGCAGCAGCGGGGTCTCGGACAGCAGCGCTTCGACCTCGGGAAATACCTTGCCGTAGCGGTTGTTAAAGCGGCGTGCGATGGTGCGGGTGAGCTCGATGTGCGGCAGCTGGTCGCGACCGACGGGCACGACGTTGCCCTTGCAGAACAGGATGTCGCAGGCCTGGTGCACAGGGTAGGTGAGCAGAAGGCCGGTGAGCTAGTGGCCCGAGGCCTCCATCTCGGCCTTGACCGTGGGGTTGCGAGCCAGCTCGGCCTCGGACACCAGCGACAGGAAAGGCAGCATGAGCTGGTTCGCGGCGGGTACGGCGGAGTGCGCGTAGATCATGGTCTTGTCGGGGTCGATGCCGCAGGCAAGGTAGTCCATGACCATGTTGTACACGTTGTCCTGGATATGCTCGGTGGTGTCGCGGTCGGTGATGACCTGGTAGTCGGCGATAAGCACGTTGGTCTTGGCACCCATGTTCTGCAGTTCAACACGGCCCTTGAGGGTGCCGAAGTAGTGACCCAGGTGCAAGCGTCCGGTCGGGCGGTCGCCGGTGAGCATGGTGAACTTCTCGGGCGTCTTTGCCAAGCCCTCGCGAATGGCGTTGC
>CALJNY010000069.1 GCA_937981515.1 uncultured Collinsella sp.
ATCACCGCAGACGGGGCTAGGCGCGCTCCTCGATAGCACCGTTTCTATATGCATCGAGCAGCTGGCGCAGGTCCTGGATTTGGCTGCGGATCTTGGCACCCGTATCGGTGTCGCTTACCATGCGGCGGCGGTCGGCCTCGTCAAAGCGGTTGGTCTCGCTCTCGATGTCTACATTGCGCGTGAGCGCTTCGGCAACCGTTGTAAAGGCCCGGTGCGACTTGAGGCGGCAGCCGCGTGAGCTCGAGATAAGCGTGTAGCCGGCGATGCCCGTCTTGGGATGGTAGGCACGACAGAAACCGCCATCGATGACCAGCAGCTTGCCCTCGGCGCGGATGGGCTGCTCGCCCTTGGTGGTCTTGACGGGCGTATGGCCATTGATGATGTGACCGGTCGGCGAACATGCCATGGGGGCAACGCCGAACTCGCGCATGATGTCGTCGCAGACCGAGGGCGACTTGGTTAGCGTAAAGTACGGGTCCATCGGCTCGACCCAGGTGCTCTTATCGGCGATGTAGGCGCGCTCAAAGGTACGAACCAGGCGTCCGCTGGCGGGTGAGTTAAAGCCGATCCACAGGTACCACATCCAGTCGAGGGCGTCGCGGTCGCCGACGCGCCAGGCTCGGCGGGCGATATGGTCGCAAAAATCGAGATAATCGCGGCCTGCGTGCCAGGTGCCCAGGCAGTTCATGCTGCTAAAGGTACCATCCTCGTTGAGCGGCACGCAGCCATGGAACAGCAGATTGCCGTTGGTGACCTTGTACATCGAGCCGTGGGTGTAGAGGAAATCGATATGGCGATGCAGGTGATCGGCGGTGACAAACTCGGACACGAGCTTGTCGATGATGTGTTGCTCCTGGGGCGTGAGCGTGTAGGGGTCCGCCGGATCGACGGTGGGGAAGTCGTTGGTCGTGAGCGGCCACACGCTGCCGTCGGCAAGCGTGACCGTGCCGGCGTCGTGGTCGATCTTGTCGAGCAGCAGGCGGTCGGTCATGTCGAACTCGGGGTGGCGCTGGATAATCTGGCCCTCGAGTTTAAAGAGCAGCACGTTGATGGCCTTGATCAGCGGGGTGATGGTCTCACCGGCGGTGTAGGTGGCATCGGCAAAGGCGACGAGCTCGCGCAGCGAGATACCGTAGTCGTTCTCGAGGATCTCGTAGTTGTCGTAGCGCAGGTTGTTGCGCAGCACCGTGGCGATGCAGGCGGGCTCACCGGCCGCAGCGCCCATCCACAGCAGGTCGTGGTTGCCCCACTGGATGTCGAGCGAATGGTAGGTGAGCAGGCGGTCCATAATCTTGGCAGCGCCGCCGCCGCGGTCGAAGATATCGCCCACCAGGTGCAGGTGGTCGACAGCCAGGCGCTTGATGAGCGAGGCGAGCGAATCGATAAAGTCGTCGGCGCTTGCGGTCTCTAGGATGGACTCCACGATGCGCTCGTGATAGCGCACACGATAGTTGTTCTCGTCCGGATGCGTGTGCAGCAACTCGTCGATGATGTAGGCGTAATCGCGTGGGATGGCCTTACGCACCTTGGAGCGCGTATAGCGGCTCGAAAGCGAGCGGGCAACCATGATGAGCTGGTCGAGCATTGTCTTGTACCAGGTGGGGGAGTCCTCGCGCCGGCTGCGGACCAGCTCGATCTTCTCGCGCGGGTAGTAGATGAGCGTGCACAGCTCGCCCTTTTCGTCAAAGGAGAGCGTGTCGCCAAAGATCTCGTCGACATGTTCGCGCACGACACCCGAGCAGTTGTTGAGGATGTGCATAAAGGCTTCGTACTCGCCGTGCACGTCGCTCATAAAATGCTCGGTGCCTTTGGGCAGGTTGAGAATGGCCGAGAGATTGATAATCTCGGTAAACGCGGATTGCTCGGTGGGAAATTGTCTCGACAGCAGACGCAGATACTTAAAGTCTTGCGGGTTGCGATCGAATGCGACCATGAAACACCTTCCGATATGGTTGGTAAAACTGATAAACAGCGTCAAACGTTTATCAGTATGCGCCGGCTTTGTTTCGATTTTGCGCCGGCGGCTGAATTGTCGGCTGAACGGTTTGGTAAATCGATTTAGTTGAGGTTGATGTGTCGGTTGGGTGGAGACGAAGGGGGTGATTTTGCCCATGTTGGCCCATGGCGGGGATGGGGATGTTCATGATAAAGATATTCAATGCAAATGGTTCGAATTGGTAAATAGTGGACGTTTGTATCGTATTTAGGCTCGCTGTGCGATAATTTGCGCAGCATTACTTAAGGAGCCTCATATGAGTGATTTTGTCCTGACCTGTGAATCCGCCGCCGACCGAACCCGTGAGTTCTTTGCGTCGCGCAATATCCCTGTCGTGTGTTTTCATTACGAGATCGACGATGTTGTCTATACGGACGATTTGTATCAGTCGATTACGCCGGACGAGTTTTTTGCCCAGATTGCCGCGGGCGCCATGCCCAAGACGTCTCAGGTGAGCGTGGGTGAGTACGAGGAGTTTTGGGAGCCGTTTGTTGCCGAGGGTAAAGACGTGCTGCACCTGGCGTTGTCGTCGGGTATTTCGGGCACGTATGGATCGGCCTGCGTTGCGGCACAGATGCTCGCAGATCGCCATCCTCGGGGCGGCAAGGTGCGCGTTATCGATTCGTTGGCGGCGTCTTCGGGCTTTGGCCTGCTGGCGGAATGTGCCGCCGACGTTCGCGATAGCGGCGCTTCGCTCGACGAGACGGCCGCTTGGATTGAGGAGCATAAACTCAACCTTCACCACTGGTTCTTCTCGACCGATCTGTCGAGCTACCTGCGCGGCGGTCGCATTTCGGCCGCGAGCGCGATCATCGGCACGGCGCTTAAGATTTGCCCGCTTATGACGGTCGATTGCGAAGGCAAGCTGTCGCCACGTGAGAAGATCCGCACCAAGAAGCGCGCGATTTCCGAGATGGCTAAGACCATGATGAAACACGTGCAGGACGGTGCGGATTATTCGGGTAAGTGCATCTTGTCCCATTCGGCGTGCCGCGAGGATGCCGAGGCAGTTGCGGCGCTGATTGAGGAACAAGTTCCGCAGCTCAAAGGCAAGATCGAGATCAACAATATCGGTGCTCTGATTGGTTCGCACACCGGACCTGGTACGGTGGCGCTCTTCTTTATGGGTGACAAACGCGTGGATTAACTTGACCCATCACGTCGCGCACGATTGCTCAAACGAAAACGGCCCGCCTCACGTTTGTGGGGCGGGCCTTGCTCTTACGGTTAGCGTTTCTTTCCGCGGAAGAAGAAGCCGTGCAGCGAGGGCTTGAGTCCACGGTTGGCGCGACGCTCCTCGATATGATCGTGGATCGAAGCGACGCGTTCGATAACCTCGTCGGGAATCGGCACGTCGGGATTCATGTTCTCGACCTGGCTGACCTCGGCGGCGGCAACCTGGTCGATAATGGGCACATCGTCGCGCGAGATGACGGGCGTTGCGTCTTCCTTCATCTTGCGGTAACGCTGCATCATGTCGGTCTGTAGCTGCTGGGCCGAAGGCGGCGTCCAGATGATGGCGTTGGCGCCGGCGGCGATGGTCTCGCGGATGCTCTCGGGTGTTTTGCCGCCCGGTGCGATGAGCGGCAGGTTGGGATAGTGCTCGCGCAGTTCACGTAGGACCTGGGGCGTGTTTTTGCCGGCGGCGATGTTGAGG
>CALJNY010000070.1 GCA_937981515.1 uncultured Collinsella sp.
AAATCCATTTGATCATGGCGCGAACGAGGTTGTTGCCAAAGCCGTGAAAGGCCCTCTTGTTTTCTTCGGCATAGGTGCCGTTTGACAGGCGATCGCCAACGGTCATATCCGCCTCGCCGTTAAGGATGGGGCCGCAGAGTGACTTGGCGGCGTCGGCGGGGTATGTGTCGTCGCCGTCGACCATCAAGTAGCACTCGGCATCGATATCGCGGAACATTTGGCGGCACACGTTGCCTTTGCCCTGCCTGGGCTCGTGGCGCACCGTAGCCCCGTGCTGCTTGGCGACTTGCGAAGTGTCATCGGACGAGTTGTTGTCGTAAACATAGACAACTGCGCCGGGCAGCTCTCGATGAAAATCGTCGACAACTTTGCCAATCGTCAGCGCTTCGTTGTAACAGGGGATTATGACGGCGGTATTCGAATAGTCCATGTAGGAGCTCCTTTAATGACTCATCTGGTCGAAAGTATACCTATCGCCCGCCCCTTTGATTAGATATGGGTTAGTTCTCCAGATTTGTTGCGGTGGGTTATCGCCAACGTGGGAGGGCTATACTTTCCACTGTTATGTTATACGAGACAAGGAGATGGTCCGTGGCTGACAATGTAGAGAGTCAGAAAGCGGTGGCTAAACCGGCCTCTCACGCTAAAAATGATTATGAGAAGGACAAATTTATCCTCAGGCAGTTGGTTACCAAGGATTTTAAGATTAAGTATCGTCGCAGCGTTTTGGGCGTAGCTTGGTCCGTGCTTAATCCTTTGTTGATGATGATTGTCATGTCGATCGTGTTTTCGACTATCTTTGCCCAAGGTCGCAATGGCTCCATCACGCCTGAGATGTATCCACTTTATTTGATTGTCGGTAACGTGACGTTTTCCGTCATGTCCGAGTCGACGAACCAGGCGCTTATGTCCATCATTTGGGCTTCCTCGCTGCTAAAGAAGGTCAAGGTGCATCGCTGGGTATTTCCGGTGCAGAAAGTATTGTTTTCGCTTGTTAACTTCGCTTTCTCTCTGGTTGCCGTCGCCTTGGTCATGCTCTGGTTCCATGTAGTTCCTACTTGGCATTTAATCCTGTTGCCGGTTTGCCTCCTTTTGCTCATGTGCTTTTGCATGGGTTTGGGTTTGATGCTTTCGGCACTGGCGGTCTTCTTCCGCGATGTTATGCATCTGTGGAGCGTTGTCATTACTGCCTGGATGTATCTGACGCCGATTTTCTGGACGACTGACTTCATTGGTCAAATGGCTCGCTGGATTCAGGTGCTTGTTGTGGTGAATCCCATGTACAACTACCTGCAGTTTATGCGTGATATTTTCCTGTTCAACACCGTGCCCTCTGCGCTTACGCTTGGCCTGTGTGTTGCTTGGGCTGTTATCGCCCTTGCTGCTGGCTATACCGTGTTCCACAAGACCGAGCACAAGTTTATTCTTTACATCTAAGGAGTGCTGTTCATGACTGAATCTGCTATTGATTACAGCAAGCAGCCCCTTGCTGTCGAGGTTAAAGACGTCACCATGATCTTTAACATGGCGTCTGAGTCGCTTACGAATCTCAAAGAGTACTTCATTAAACTCGCTAAGCACGAGCTGTTTTTTGAGGAGTTCCGGGCACTTAAGCACATTTCGTTTGATGTACATCGCGGCGAGGTTGTTGGCCTTGTTGGTACTAACGGTTCCGGTAAGTCTACGATGCTCAAGATTATCGCTGGCGTTTTGGAGCCGAGCGAGGGCGAGGTCAAGGTCCACGGCAATATCGCGCCACTGATTGAGCTCGGTGCTGGCTTTGACCCGGAGCTTACCGCGCGTGAGAATATCTATCTAAACGGTGCGCTGCTCGGCTATACCAAGGAGTTTATCGACGCTAGCTTTGACGAGATCATCGAGTTCGCTGAGCTCAAAGACTTTGTCGACATGCCATTGAAGAACTTCTCTTCGGGCATGGTTGCGCGCATTGCCTTTGCTATCGCCACGATTACTGAGCCCGATATCCTTATCGTCGATGAGACGCTTTCTGTTGGCGACGTCTTTTTCCAGCAGAAGTGCGAGCGCCGCATTCAGCACTTTATTGAGAGCGGCGACGTCACGGTTCTGTTCGTTTCTCACTCCATGGAGCAGGTTGAGCGCATTTGCCAGCGTGCCGTATGGATCGAGAAAGGCGATCTACGCATGGATGGTCCCGTGAATGAGGTCTGCAAGGCGTACCACGACCAGTTCAAGTAGGTTATAATTCATTAGCCGTGTGAACTTGTACCCGCTTGGATGCGCGGCTTTATGCTCCATTAGCTCAGTTGGATAGAGCAGGGGACTTCTAATCCCAAGGTCGACGGTTCGAATCCGCCATGGAGCACCAATAGAGTTTTTGCAGACCTGGCTTTATGCCGGGTCTTTGCTTTATAAGCGTTCAGCCGTGACATTGTTTAACGCGGGCTGTAAGGCGTGGGGATGACTTGCAGCCTTATTTCGATAATGGTTGCATGCTTGGTTATGGGGCTTATACGATAATAAGTGTGTTCGCTTCCTTTTCGGTACCCCTTGCCATGGCGGTCG
>CALJNY010000071.1 GCA_937981515.1 uncultured Collinsella sp.
CAGAACGCACAAGCGTCCAAATTACATACGACAGAAATTATACACTTGCAGACGGCGCCTGCAGCGAGCGCATAAAAAGAGAACGCGGGGCGTCCGAATCGATCCGAACGCCCCGCCCCAAACTATCTACCGAAGTAGACTAGCAGTCGATAACGTGCAGGTCGTGCGGGGTCTTGGTGAAGGGCTCGTAGCCGTTCTCGGTGACCACGCCGTAGTCCTAAAGGCGCACGCCGCCCACGCCGGGCAGGTAGACGCCGGGCTCCATGGTGACAACCGAGCCGATCTCGATGGTGTTCTTGCTGCGGTTGAAGTTGGGCAGCTCGTGGATGTCGATGCCCACGCCGTGACCCAGACCATGGTTGTAGTAATCGCCATAGCCGGCATCGCCGATGATCTTCTTGGAAAGCTTGAAAATGTCGTTGCCCTCGACGCCCGGATGGATGGCGGCGACGCATTCCTCGTGCGTACGGCGCACGAGCGCATACAGGTCGAGCTGTTCCTGCGTGGGCTCGCCCATCACGACGGTGCGCGTCATATCGGAACGATAATCGCAGTAGCCCGCGCCGTAATCCATGAGGACAAAGTCGCCCTTCTCGATCACGCGGTCGCTCGGCACGGCATGCGGGTTGGCAGTGTTGGGACCGCTCGCTACGATGGAGCCGAAGGCAAGGCTGTCAGCGCCGTTGGCGAACATAAAGTTCTCGAGCTCGTTGCGAACCTGCTTCTCGGTCATACCGGGCTTAATAAAGCCGAGCATGTGCTGGAAGGCGGCGTCAGTGATCGACTGTGCATGGCGCATGAGCTCGATCTCCTCGGCATCCTTGATGGCGCGCATCTTGCGGATGTCGTCATGCATCAGCGGCAACATGCAGGCGACGGAACGATCCTCCAGACCACGTTGAATGCCCTGGTAGAAGTTGATCTGCATATCGTCCTCGACAGCGCAGACGCGGCACTTGTTGGCTGCGATCTTGCCGGCGACCCAACCGGGGATGGTGCCCTCGTCCATGTCATAGACCCAAGGGCTGCCGGCGGGCGTGTTCTCCTCAAAGCTGTTGAGGTAGCGCGAGTCGGTATGGAACAGGCACTGGTCAGCCGTAATAAACGCCGCGTGCGGGAACTCGAAGGTGTAGTCGAAGACGCCCTTCACGCCCGTGAGCCAACGAAGATTGGCCTCGTCGCGCACCACGATAGCGTCGTAGCCGCGCTCGACCATCAGGGCACGGACACGTTCGATACGACCGGCAGGACCGGCAGCAAACTCAGACATGCAGATTCCTTTCTTATTGTCTCTATAAAGACGGGACGGGTCTCAACCGAACGTCGGAATCGCATGCGAACCGCAACCGATTGGAAACCCGTCCCTCAACATGATACGAAAGACGATGGATGTCAATAAATCTTAGAGAAGTTCTTTGCGAGAAGCCAAGTAAGCGTGAGCATGGCGCTCAAGAACCTCGTCCTCAACGCTCGTTAGGCGAATGGCGCCGAGTGCCGCGGGCAGCGGCAGCATGCTGCGATTCGAGCGAGCGAACTGCTGCCTGCGGAACTCCTCGATATATGCGGCAGGCTCCAGATCGAGGGCAAGTTCCTCGATACCAAAGTCCTCTAGGCAGTCATCGACCTCAAAGACGTAATCGATATCGAAGTCGCAGGCATTATGTGCTAGGCGCGCCTCAAAGCGCATGCCCTCGGACAACAGCTGGTAGGCAGGAACCTGCGAAGCAGCATCGCCCAAGCAAGCGCGCAGGGTACGCTCCCCCGTCTTGCCAAAATCGAGCGCATGGCGGGCGCTCGGGTTCGTGGCCATCAGTACGTCCTTGCGGGCAGTCTGAGACCATTGAACTGCATTGACGAGCGCGACCTCCTCGCCCGCGAGAATCTCGGGAACGGTCTCAGTAAACTGATTCCAGCGGGACTTGCTGCTCGAAAGCATGGTGCCAACAAGCACCACATAGCCGAACTTGAGGTACTCGGGGTCCGCCTCGCGAACAAGGTCGAGGTCACACACGACCAAGCCCGGCTCAGGACGGAACGCGATAGCGGGAAGCGCATTCGCCGGCGAGGCGACGAGCGGCTTCATGGTCGTCGCGACCGTGAGCATGGCGTCGAAGGTCGTCGGCAGCAAGGCGCACTCGGTGCGACCGCACCACTGATTGGCACACCAGCAAACGACCGAACAGGTCGCCGTGTCACCAACAGCGACAACAAGATCGTCGCAGGTAATACCGTTAGCCGACAGGGCGCCAAAGACGGTATCGGCATCGGCCAGCATAGCGCCGGCAGGAGAAACCTCGAGGGCGAGCAGCGACACGGCAAAACCGGCGTCGACCAGCGCATGCTCGACGACCTCGCCAAAACGCTCGGATGTGGCGTCGTTCCAAACAACCATCGCGCGCTTAGGCTTGCCCACAGCCGAGGCAAACATGCGCGACAGCTCCTCGAACGCGCCCAATCCGACGCGGACATCGACACTGCGGTTTTGGAAATTGATAAGTTGACGGCGAATCATAGCAGTCCACGCTCCAAAAGCTTCTCGGCACAAAGGTAGGAAACGTCCTCGAAGGACTTGTTGCGAATATCAAGGGTAATATCGGCGGCTTGGCGATACAGCGGACGGCGATGCTCAAACAGGCGCGCGGCGTGCTCGGGCGAGCGGAAATCAGGCCGGGTATCGGAGCGGCGAATCTGGCGCAACGAGTCCTCAAAGTCGCCTTCGAGGTACACACAGGTACCCATCTCGTGCATCAGTTCAATGTTAACCGGCGTCTCGACGATGCCGCCCCCGCACGATACCAGCAGACTGCGCTCGCTTTGAAGCGAACGGAGTGCCGAGGTCTCGAGCTCGCGAAAACGATCCTCGCCCTCGGTCTCAAATATCTCGGTCACCGACTTGCCGCAACGACGCACAACCAAACGATCGGTATCGATGAATCGACGCTTGAACATAGTGCCCACGTTGCGCGCAAGCGTCGACTTGCCCGCGCCCAAAAAGCCGATAAAGAAGATATGGTCGCAGCCGTGTTTGATGTGCTGAGACATGGCGAAACCTATTCCTCGCAGGGAAGGTCGCGCAGGGCCCGGCGCTCAAAGATACGGAAGATCTGCGTGTACCACAGGTCCTGGGTTGCCTGCGGCTTGACCAGAATAGTGTCAACACCGGCAAAGTTACCGCTCCACACGTCCGTGTAAAGCTGATCCCCGATCAGCACGGCCTCGTCGGCCGTGGCGCCCAGACGTTTAAGACCCGCTTTGAGGGCAAATGGCGCCGGCTTCATGGCATGGCTAATGGCCTCGAGCCCCAGCTCGCGCGCCGACGCCATGACCTGGTCGCGATGCCAGTTGTTGGACACCATGCACAGCTTAAAGCCCTTGGCATGGGCGGCCTCGAGCCAAGCGGAGACCGCGGCAGGTACCTGCTCGGTATCACGCGGCACCAGGGTGTTGTCGCGATCGAGCAGAATGGCGCGCTTGCCGTCGGCCCAGAGGGTATCGAGGTCGATGCGGTCGACCGAGGCAACATATCGTTTGGGGCTAAAAATCCTCATGATCAATTCCAAGACTGTTGGTGCTCTTCGTAGGTCTTCGAGAAATACTCCTCGTCCTGCGTAATGTAGAAATACAGGTCATCGGAGTCGGTCGGCTCAAGGGTAGCCTTGAGCGCCTCGAGCGACGGAGAGCAGATGGGAGTGGGCGGCAGGCCCTCGTGCTTATAGGTGTTATACGGGCTATCGCTCTGCAGGTCATCGGCGGTAACCTCGCCGCCGGTGACATACATCATGGTCGCATCGCTGTTGAGGTAACGCAGACCATCGAGCTTACCCGCCAGACGGTTATAGAAAACCGATGCCACGTGCGCGCGCTGGTCGGCGTTAAGGCCCTCGCGCTCGACGATCGAGGCAAGGTTAACGATGTCGTAATCGGACATCTCCACGCCGTAGCGCTCCTTGATTTTTGCCTCGCAGCTGGCAAAGTCAAGCGACTTATACTCGGCGTTGAACTGGTCGAGCATGGCGCGAATCACATCGTCGGCAGACGGGTCCTTGCCCAACGAATAGGTCTTGGGGAATAGAAAGCCCTCGAGCGAATCGTTTGCAGCGCCCTTAAGGAAGGCGTAATCATTCACATAATTGCTCGCCTTAGCCTGGTTAAGGAAGTCTTCCTTAGAAATGCTGTCGTACGCCTTGGCCACGCGGTCGGCAACCTGATCGACCGTCAGGCCCTCAGGAATCGTGAGCGCATCGGAGCCGGCGTTGGGACCTTCCATAAGCTGCTGGACGACCTTCGTGGCATCCATAAGCGTGGTAAACGAATACTTACCCGGCTTGAGCGACATGTCGGCGTTGAGCTTTTTGACCGCAGCGTAATAATCCTTGGGAT
>CALJNY010000072.1 GCA_937981515.1 uncultured Collinsella sp.
GCCTGGCCTCCAAGGAGGCGAGCGGCACCTCCAACATGAAGTTCATGCTCAACGGCGCCCTAACCCTGTGCACGCTCGACGGCGCCAACGTGGAGATTGCCGAGCTCGTGGGCGACGAGAACATCTATACCTTTGGTGCCTCGTCCAAACAGGTCGAGCAGCTCTATGCCGACGGCACCTATGACGCCGGTGTGCTCTACCGCAAGCCCGGCATTAAACTGCTGGTGGACTTCATCACCAACCCGGCCTTTATGGCGACCGGCAATGCCGAGCGCCTGCAGCGCCTGCACGACGACATTAAGGGCAAGGACTGGTTTATGGCCCTGCTCGACATTGAGGAGTACATCCAAACCAAGGAGCGCGTGCTGGCCGACTACGAGGACCAGGACGCCTGGATGCGCAAGGCGCTCATCAATATCGCCAACGCCGGCACTTTCTCGTCCGACCGCACCATCTCCCAGTACAACGACGAGATCTGGCACCTGAACTAATTTCGCTTCCCTTACCCATCCTCTTGAAAGCGGAGTCGTGGCAACGCGGCTCCGCTTTTTGTGCCCGCACGCTACCCTGTGACCCGACTCGACCGAAGAATCTCGATCTGTAACAGCTACTCGGTAAAAACGGCCCCAGCTGTTACAGATTGAGACATACCGGCCCCTCCCCTTGGGTCAATCTCAATCTGTAACATCTAGCAGCTGAAATTCACCTTTGGTGTTACAGATTTAGATGAAATGGCTAGCTCAGCGGAACCGTCTCGATCTGTAACATCTAACGTCCGAAATCGGCCCTACCTGTTACAAATCGAGACAAACGACCGGCCAGACAGCCCCGACACAAAGAAAGGCTCCCCTCTCGCCCAGTGGACGGGAGGGGAGCCTTATATGTGACCGCGGCAAAAGGATGGCAATACCGCAGTCGCCCAAAGGAAGGGCCTGGTTGCACCGGGCCTAGATAAGATTCTTGCCAGAGACCTTATCGAAGAGGTGGGTCGCGTTCTTCTCGAACTTGAACCAGATGGTGTCGCCAGCCTTGAGCGCGCCCTTGGCCTCGAGGTCGACGACGGGGATAATCAGGACAAACTGGCCGTCGGGAGCGGTCACGTGGACATGCTCGGTCGAGCCCATGAGCTCGGTCACCTCGACGGTACCCTGGAGCGCGCCCTCCTCGTCCTTGTCGGCAAGCAGAATCTGCTCGGGACGCACGCCGGCCGTGATCTCCTTCACGTCGCCGCCGCCCCAGTTGAGAGCAAGCTGGGCGCAGGTCTCGGGGGCGAGCGCCACGTTCATATCCTCGGTCTTGACGGTAAAGCCGTTGCCCGAGCGCACCAGCTGGGCATCGAAGAAGTTCATCTGCGGCACGCCGATAAAGCCGGCGACGAAGATGTTCGCGGGATGGTTGAAGACCTCCTGCGGGGTGGCGATCTGCTGGACGACGCCGTCCTTCATGACCACGATACGGTCACCGAGGGTCATAGCCTCGGTCTGGTCGTGAGTAACATAAATGAACGTGCCCTTGATCTCGTGGCGCAGCTTAATGAGCTCGGCACGCATCTGGTTACGAAGCTTGGCGTCCAGGTTGGACAGCGGCTCGTCCATCAGGAAGACCTTGGGGTCACGCACGATGGCGCGGCCGATAGCGACACGCTGGCGCTGGCCGCCGGAGAGCGCCTTGGGCTTACGGTCGAGGTACTCGGTAATGCCCAGAATCTCGGCAGCAGAGCGAACCTTGCGGTCGATCTCGTCCTTGGGAACCTTCTTGAGCTCGAGCGTAAATGCCATGTTCTCGTACACCGTCATATTGGGGTACAGAGCGTAGCTCTGGAACACCATGGCGATGTCGCGGTCCTTGGGCGCCACGTCGTTGACACGCTTGCCGTCGATGAGCACATCACCCGAGGTAATGTCCTCCAGGCCGGCGACCATGCGCATCGTCGTGGATTTACCGCAGCCAGAGGGGCCAACGAGGACGACGAACTCCTGGTCGTGAACGGTGAGGTTGAAGTCCTCTACAGCGAGCACACCGTCCTCGGTAACCTTGAGGTTGTGCTTCTTCTCCTCGATCTTCTTCTTTTTGCCAAAGAAGCCCTTCTTTTTTGACTCGTTGTTGGGATACACCTTCTGAACATGTTTGAGAACGATCTCGGCCATGTCTCTACCTTTCGATATGCGGCGCCGTGCTGAGGGGTGCCGCAGAAACTTGCAAAACAGTTACGGCATCAGCCCTTGACGGCACCTGCCACCACGCCGTCGATGATGTACTTCTGACAGAGGATGTACATGATAACGATGGGGATAACGACCATCATGATGCAGGCCATCATGGGGCCGAGCTCGACGTGGCCGTAGCCGCCGCGGAAGTACTGGATCAAGATAGGAATGGTCTTGTACTTGGTGGAGTCGAGCGTAAGGTAGGGCAGCAGATAGTCGTTCCAGACCCACATGGTCTC
>CALJNY010000073.1 GCA_937981515.1 uncultured Collinsella sp.
CGACAGCGCCCGGGGGCAAAAGGCCCCGGGCGGCCGGCAGGGCTAAATTCCGACCTACTCCTACCCCCAGCCGCCACGGAGGCATCTCCCTCCTCCGTGGCAGCGCTTTTATGCGCCGGGTGGGGCGCGCCACGAAACCGGCCCATCTACTACGTTTAGCCCCTTACCCCCAACCATGCCAAAAAACGCGAAAACAAAACCGCAGGTAGAACGCCTGTGGTTTTGTTCAAAACGAAGGTATGGTCATGGGTATCGCGTCAAACGTAGTAGATGGGCCGGTTTCGTGGCGAGCGGTTCCGGCTGATCCCTTGGGGACGGAGGAAAACGGATCATTTTGGTCCCGCGAGGCTGGCGGAGGCACTCGTCCAGGGCCGCCCGAACAAAACTATGCCGGTTTACGGGGCTGAGTTACGAGTCTCCAACCATGCCGATATTCGTGAAAATAAAACCGCAGGTAGACGAGCCGTCATTTTGCAGAAAACGCAGGTATGGATGGGGGTCCTGAGTTTGGCCCCGTAAACCGGCATAGTTTTGAAATGGCCTTAAATCGGTAGCAGCCATTTTGCTATGCCGGAACGGTCGGTCTTCGGGCAACTACCCTCGCAGGTAGGCGATAGCGATCTGCGTGCGGTTGCGCAGGCCCATCTTTGCCAGGATTGAGCTGATGTGGTTGCGCACGGTGCCTTCGCCCATGTAGGCGGTGGCGGCGATCTCTTTGTTGTCGAGGCCGCGGGCGATGAGTTCGGCGACTTCGAACTCGCGGTCGGTCAGGCTGGCGAAGGCTGCGGGCCGGCGGGGCGTGCCCGCCTCGACGTCCGTTCCGTCAAAATCGATGTCCTCGATCGCCTTGCCCTCGAGCACGCGCTTGCCAGCCATGACCTGCGCCAACGCTGGTGGAATGGCGGCGACATCGGTTTTAATCAGGTAGCCGCGGGCGCCCAGTTTAAGCGCCGACACAATGTACTCGTCATCCGAGAATGTCGTCAAAAACACCACGCGTGCCGTGGGTTCGTGCTCAAGGATCTCGCGTGCCGCCGATAGGCCGTCGCGTTCCGGCATCTGAATGTCGAGCAGCGCGATATCGGGTGCGTGTTCGGCATAGAGCGAAACCGCGTCGTTGCCGTTGGCGCCGGTACCCACTACCTCGATCTGCGGCTGGGCGCCCAGGATAATCTTGAGCGAATCGACCACTAAGCGGTCGTCGTCGACAACGATGAGCCTCATCGGTCCTCATCTCCTTGCTGTTTGGGGACGGTGGCAAACACGCGCCAGCCGGGGGCGCCGGCGCGCAGGCCGGCGGTGAAGGTTCCGCCAAGCGCCTCGACGCGCTCGCGCATGGAGGCGAGCCCCATGCCTTCTACGACGTTGCTGCTCGCCGGGGTCGCGTCCGCGCCATCATCGGTAACGATGAGCTGGTAAAACGACGGATGCTCCATGCATCGTACGGTGACGGTCTGGGCGCAAGCGTGGCGCATGGCGTTGGAAAGCGCCTCGCGCAGGACCGCCGCAAAACAGTTGGCGACGTTTGCGGGTGCATGCTCGGCCAAAACTTCAAGCTCAATCTGCGGGCCGCCGTCCGAGCGCGCGCCTTCAACAATGCGTTCGAGCTGCACGGAAAGGTCGACGGCGTTGTCGTTGAGCGCGTGGACGCTGGTGCGCACAAGCTGGAGCGCCTCGTCAACCGTGCGTTTGACGTCGGCGAAATCGGCGGCAACCCTGGGCTCGTCGGCGTGGACCACGCGTAGGGCTTCGGCCTGCAGTGAGGCGCGCGTGAGCTGGTGCCCGACGTTATCGTGGATCTCGCGCGCGATGCGGGCGCGTTCGGCGAGCGTCGCGAGCTCGACTTCGTAGTCCTGGCGGTCGGCAAGGTCACGGTTGCGCGCTTCGAGCGCGAGGGCTCGTTCTTGCAGCTCGTCGCGGGTACGGCGCATGCGCTGCTGTTCGCGCTCCAACTGGGCGGTACGTAGCGATAGCAAGGTGGCGGCAACCGAAAGGATAGCGGTCAGCAGGAGCGTTCGGGTGGTGAGCGCGCCGCCGCGAAGGTCCGCGGCAAGCGCGCAGACAAACACGGTGCCAATCGCCAGCGCGGGCCAGATGCGTTCACGGCGCACGCGTCGCGCGATGTCATAGAGGGCGAGAGGCGCAAACGGCACAAACGTCGGCACGAAGACAGCCGCGATGATGTAAGCGTAACTTGCGGTCTCGCTTGCGTGGCGTGTGCGTTCCCCCTGTACGACCTCGGCCAGCGAGGTGGCAATAACGCCAAGGCAAAACGCCGCGACCAGGCGAGCGTCCACAGCAAGGCCTATGGCGGCCGCAATGCAGCACGCCAGCACGATCGATTTGTCGAAAAGCCTGTTCATACGGGTATTGTACGCGAACCCGCGCGTGGTGGAGGAGCCGCCTGCGCAACCGTGACATTCCTCCCGTGCGGCAAAGCGGGGACGTCGGCGGGCCGCACGGCCAAGCCCCGCACTCGTGACAAAGCTCACTGGCGTGCGCCGGCGGCTCCTGCGATGATGCAATCGTACCGGGCCGCAATCAACGGAAGGGCCGCCTCATGACAGACATCGTCCACGTCGAAAACCTCGTCAAGCGCTATGACGACCTTATCGCGCTCGACCACTTTAACCTGAGCATCGCCACCGGCGAGATCTTTTGCCTGCTCGGACCCAACGGTTCGGGCAAGACTACGTCCATCAACTGTATCCTGCAGCTGCTTGCCTACGACAAAGGCACCATCGAGCTGTTCGGCGAACCCATGACGCCCGCCCGCTACGACCTCAAGCGCCGCATCGGCGTGGTGCCGCAGCAGGTGGCGGTATTCGACGAGCTCACGGTGCGCGAGAACATTGACTATTTCTGCAGCCTCTACGTCAACGACCGCAAGCACCGCCGCGCGCTGGTGAACGAGGCGATCGACTTTGTCGGGCTGGGCGACTTTGCCAAGTTCCGCCCCGGCAAGCTCTCGGGCGGCCTGGCGCGTCGCCTCAACATCGCCTGCGGTATCGCGCACAAGCCCGAGCTCATCTTCTTTGACGAGCCCACGGTGGCGGTCGACCCACAGAGCCGCAACGCCATCCTGGAGGGCATCTGCCGCTTGCGCGACGAGGGCGCCACAGTGGTGTATACCAGCCATTACATGGAGGAAGTCGAGCAAATCTGCAGCCGCATCATGATCATGGACGGCGGGCGCGTGCTGGCGCAGGGCACCAACGACGAGCTCAAGCGCATGATTCAGATGGGCGAGCGCGTGACCGTCGAGGTGGGCGCCGTCGAGCCCGCCACGGTCGAGCGGCTGCGCGCCCTCGAGCACGTGCTTTCGGTTGAGCTGTCCGGCGGCGAGATCGTCTGCACCTGCGAAGCGAGCCCGCACAACCTGGTCGACATCCTCGACACGCTGCGCGCCGCCGATGTGGCGCTCGGCCGCGTGTGGAGCGAGCCACCGACCCTCAACGACGTGTTCCTCGAGATCACCGGCCGCGAGCTGCGCGACTAGGGGGCAGTCATGTTCAACACCATCATCACTACGGTCAAGACGCTGCTGCGCCGGCCGAGTACGTGGGTCTGGGGCGCTCTCTTTCCCATCGCGCTTTCCACGATGTTCATGTTTATGTTTGCGAATCTGAGCTCCGACGGCACGGTCGACCCGGTGCCGGTGGCCGTCGTGGCGGACGAGGCCTGGGACGCCTCGACCTTTAAGGACGTGGCGACGTCGCTTGCCAAGGAAGGCGGCGATCAGCTGCTCGAGATCCACGAGCTCGACGACGCAGCCGATGCGAACCGTGCGCTTAAGGCCGGCGAGGTCGCGGGCATCTATACGGTCGACGATGCGGGCACGCCCAAACTCACGTTGCTTTCGAGCTATGGCAGCTCGCGTGCGACGTCGGTGCTCACCGACCGCAGTATTCTGGAGACGGTGGCAAGCTCGTATACACAAAATGCCGAGCTCATGTCCCAGATTGCCCAGGACAACCCGGCGGCGCTCGCCGACCCGGAGGCGGTTGCGCGCGCCCTGTCGCTCGAGGGCGGCACCCGCCGCGTAAGCCTGACACGCACCACGCCCGATGGCACGGTCGTCTACTATTACGCGCTTTTTGGCCTGGTCGCGATGATGTCTGCGGAGTTTGCCGCCTTGAGCGTTGTCGACCTGCAGCCCAATCTGTCGGGCCTTGGCGCACGTCGCTGTGTGGGCGGTCTTTCCAAGACGGCATCGCTGACCGGCATCTTTGTCGGCTCGTGGCTGGTCTCCTTTGCCTCGATGATGATCGCGATCGGCTACGTGCGCCTGGTCGTGGGCGTCGACTTTGGCGGGCGCGAGGGGCTGTGTCTGGTGGGTGGCGCCGCTTCCGCGCTTGCCGCCACGGGCTTGGGCCTTTTTGTGGGCACGCTTCCCGTTAAGGGCGGCAAGGCGTCCAAGTCCGGCATCCTCACGGGCTTTGCTACCACGTGCGCCCTGTTCGCCGGCCTCTACGGCGAGCCGGCGATGGCGCTTGCCGACGACGTCGCCCGCGCCTGCCCGGCCGAGTGCTGGCTCAACCCCGTCAAGCTCATCTGCGACATGTTCAACCGCCTGTATTTCTTTGAGAACCTGGGCCCCTTTGTCGTTCGCGCCGGCGCGCTGGTCCTTATGGCGCTGCTGTTCGTTGCCGCCGCCACGCTGACCTTTGGAAGGAGCCGCTATGAGCACCTTTAAGACTGCGCTTCGCATGGCGCTGGCGCACCCGTTCTACCTGCTCATCTACACGGTGTTCATTTCGCTGGTGGGCGTATTCATCGCGGCATCGGTGAGCTGGAACTCGTCGCAGCTCACCGAGTACGAGCCCTACGATGCCAACGTGATCGTGGTCGACCGCGACGACAGCGACCTTTCGCATGCGCTCACCAAGCACCTGGGGTCGCGCTTTGAGTTGGTCACGGGCGTCGGCGACGATACCTACGATCTTGCGGACGCGCTCTCCAAGAGCAACAGCGCCAAGGGTAGCGCCGACTGCGTGTTCTTTATCCCGGAGGGGTTTGAGAACGACCTGGTCGCGGCCGCCCGCGCGGGGGAGGCCCTGCCCAAGCTCGATGTGACCTACGGTGCCGGCACCATGGCGGCGGCGCTTTCGTCTGCCGAGGCTTCGCGCTGGATCTCGCTCGCGGGCGCTGCAGCCGCACTTGAGCCCACTGCCTCCAACGGCGACGTTGCCAAGGCCGCCGAACATGCCGCTGCAAAGCGCGCGGAGGTCCAGATCGAGCGGGTCAAGGTCGACTCGGCTGCTGCCGCCACGCTCGAGTCGTACTTCAACTTTGGCGCGTACGCGATTATCTCGTCGGTCATCGTATCGGTGGGGTTGGTGTTCTCGGGCATGAACGAGCCCGAGCGCGTGCGTCGTATGGATGCCGGCCCAATCTCCGAGCGCCAACGTTCGCTTGCCGTGTTTGCCGCCGCCGCCGTGCTCACCGTCTGCATCTGGTTTGTGTCGAGCATGATGGGCGTCGTGGGCTTTGCCAGTGCGGTTGCCGAGGTCGGCGTGGGCCGCGTGTGCCTTGCGCTGGCGGCAACGTTTGCCCTGGCGTGCACGCCGCTGGCCGTTGGCTTTACGCTGTCGAGCCTGGGCGCGCGCGAGGAGCTGCTCAACGGCGTGGGCAACTTACTCGGCATGCTCATGACGTTTTTGGGCGGCGCCTGGATGCCGCTGTCGCTCATGGGTTCGGCCGTGCAAACCGTGGCGCACTTTGTGCCGACATATTGGGTGAACGACGCGATCGGCAAGGCGCTCGCCGCGGACCTGACGTCCACCGTGCTGGGCGACATCGCCTGCGACCTGGGCGTCACCGTGCTCTTCGCCGCCGCCATCGCCGCCGCAGGCCTGGCCCTTTCACGCACCAAATCCCGCGCCTAGTCACCTAGTCATTGGGTACTCATTGGGGACAGACTTAAACGACCAAGAGTGGTCATTGGGGACAGACTTAAACGACTAGTCATTGGGGACAGTCTTTGCCGAACCGCCGGCTTGCCGGCCGGGTTGCCAAGGACTGTCCTCAGCTGCCGGCAGAAAGGGAACGTCCCTAACTGCCGGGTGGCGAAAGAGTGTCCCCAACAGCTAGTCATTTAAGAACGTCCCCAATGACTAGTCTGAAATAAAATCCAGGCCTCGCCCAAAAATAGTTCGCCAAGGTTTACTATTATGTTCATAAAGTAGTACAAGGCTAACAATGGGGGATATCATGGCAACGCGGGAGGCCTACGTCCAGGTTAAGGATCTCAAAAAGCACTACGGCGATGGAGATGCACGCCTGACGGTGCTCGACGGCATCGACACGTCCATCAACCGCGGAGAGATCTGCGTCATGCTGGGGCCTTCGGGTTCGGGCAAGTCGACGTTTCTTAACCTGATCGGCGGCCTGGAGGATGCCGACGGCGGCTCCATCATGGTGGACGGCTGCGACCTCACGGTGCTCAAGCCTACCGACCTGGGCGAGTATCGCCGCCGTGAGCTGGGTTTTGTCTTCCAGTTCTACAACCTGGTGCCCGATCTCACCATCAAGGAGAACATCGAGGTCACGGCGCACCTGTCCAAAAACCCGCTCAATGTCGACGACCTGCTGCGTTCGCTGGGCCTCTGCGAGCACTGCAACAAGTTCCCGCGCCAGGTCTCGGGCGGCCAGCAGCAGCGCTGTGCCATCGGCCGTGCGCTCGTCAAAAACCCGGGCCTGCTGCTGTGCGACGAGCCCACCGGCGCGCTTGACTACAAGACGTCCAAGGAAATCCTGCAGCTCATGGAGGATGTCAACCGCACCTACGGCTGCACCATCATCATTGTCACCCACAATGCCGCCATCGCGCACATGGCCAATCGCGTGCTGCGCCTGCGCGACGGGCACATCGTCGAGGATGAGCTCAACGAGTCGCCCGTTGCGGCCGCCGAGCTCGATTGGTAGGCGGCGCCATGGCACCTCTCGCAAAACGTCTCCCGCGCGAGCTGCGCCGCAATATCGGCAAGTACCTGGGCATCTTTTTGCTTATGTGCGGAAGCATCGCTCTCACCTCGGGATTTTTGCTCGCAGCGCATTCCATCGGCTGCCTTATCGATGACATGCGCGATGCGTACGCGATTGAGGACGGCCGCGTGACCACCTCCTTCGAGGCTACCGACAAGCAGCTTAAGGCCGCCGAGGATGCAGCCGGCGACGTCGGCGGCGTCACGCTCTACAAGAATTTCTCCATCGACGCCATCATCAAAAAGACCGCCGGCGACGACGGCACCAAGCGCACACTGCGCACCTATGCGCACCGCGCTAAGGTGGACATTGCGTCCTACTGTGAGGGCAAGGAACCCAAGGCGGATGACGAGGTGGCCATCGACCGTGTCTTTGCCACCAATAACAACCTGTCCGTGGGCGATAAAGTCGAGCTCGAGGGTCGCACCTACACCATTTGCGGCATCATGACCCAGCCCGATAGTCAGGCGCTGTTCCTCAACAATTCGGACTTTACGGTGAACACCATCACGTACGGCGTGGCCGAGGTCACCGATGGCGGCTTTGCCGCGCTCGAAGATGCCGGCGGCGCACCCGCCTACACCTACTCCTTCACCTTTACCGATCGCGACCTCCCCACCGCGGACCGCATCGACGCCGAGCAAGATATGGTCGAGGCACTGACCGACGCCGATGCGCGCGTGGACGATCTGACCGACGCCGATTCCAATCAGGGCATTGGCTATGCGCGCGATGACGTGGACGGCGACTCCATGATGTGGATGACGCTGCTCGACATCATCATCGTGATCATGGCGTTCGTCTTTGTGGTCCTTACCGACGCCACCATCGAGGAGGAGAGCGCCATTATCGGCACGCTGCTCGCCAGCGGCTACCGCCGCCGCGAGATCGTGCTGCACTACCTTGCACTTCCCGCCATCGTGGGCGTGGTCGCGGCGCTTTTGGGCACTGCGCTCGGCGTTGTGTTCTTTACCGAGCCCATGCGCAGCCTCTATTACGGTTCGTACAGCCTGCCGCCCTTCCAGGTGTACTGGAGCTGGGAGATCTTTGTGAAGTGCGCCGTGGTTCCCGCCGCCGCGCTCATCCTCATCACGCTGGTGGGCCTGTTTCGCAAAATGGGCAAGACGCCGTTGCAGTTCCTTCGTCACGAGGCGAGCGGCAAATCGGGCACCAAGCGCGGTATGCAACTGCCGGAGCGCATGGGTTTTGTTTCCCGCTTCCGCCTGCGTATCTTTCTGCGCAACCTGGGCAACTTTGCCACGCTCTTTGTGGGCATTGCGTTTGCCTCGCTGCTGCTGCTCTTTGGCCTGGCGATTCTGCCCACGATGACGCACTACGCGGACAACCTCGAGACAAGCCTGGTCGCCGAGCACCAGTACACGCTCAAGGCGCCGCTGGAGCTCGAGGGCACTGCCGAGGATCGCGAGCAGTGGTCGGCGCTCGAGCGCTTGCAGTCGGTTGACGGCGCGCTGCTTTCCGCCGCCCAAGATGCCGATGACGAGCTTGACGACGCGGCCGATGCGGCGCAGACGGCAGCCGATGCCGCGACCGCATCTCCGTCTGCCGAGAGCCTGACTGCGGCGCAGGATGCGCTTACCAAGGTCCAGGACAAGAAGGATGCGCTTTATGCGCGCCTCGATGACCTTGCCGATATCCTCGGCTGCAACCGCGACGAGGCTATCGACCTGATTGACAAGGCCTCTAAGATCGACACCGACAACGACGACATCCACCCGGTCAACACGATTGACAACGGCGCGGGCGCAATCGCGCAGGCCGAGAAATATGCCGTTTACCAGCTGCAATACGACCGCGGCGATGGTAATGGCGAGGAGACGATTTCTGTCTACGGCATCTCGCCCGATTCGCGCTACTGGAAAGGGCTGGACGTCGGCGACGGACGCGTCGTCTTTGGCGGTGGCTTGCTCGACAAGTTTGGCTGGAGCGAGGGCCAGAAGGTCACGCTCAGCGACAAGTACGAGGGTGAGTATTATTCCCTTGAGTACGCGGGCAAGGACTGTGCCTGGGGCTCCAAGTCGGACATGAATATCTATATGAGTATCGACGACTTTAATGAGCTGTTCGACAACGACGCCGCCTACTTTAACGGCTATGTGAGCAACGAGAAGCTCGACCTCGATGCTCGTTACTTTGCCGGCGACACCACGCCCGACGACATGCGCGCCGTGGGCGACCAATTCATCGGCATGATGAGCAAAATGATCGGAATGATGGTTGGGCTTGCGGTGTTCATCTTCTTGCTGTTTATGTACCTGCTGACCAAGGCTGTGATCGACCACAGCGCCCGTTCGATCAGCTACATGAAAGTCTTTGGCTATCGCGATAGCGAGATTTCGCATCTGTACATCCGCTCGATCACGTTGTGCGTTGCGGCGTCACTCGTGCTGAGCCTGCCGGTCATTATTGGCTCGCTCACGGCCATCTTCCGCTCGATGCTGCTCGCCTATAACGGCAATATCGAGATCTACGTGCCCGCTTGGTCCATGGCGGCGTGCGCAGGAATCGGCTTTGCGACCTACCTGGTCGTGGCGCTGTTGCACATGCGTTCCATCAAACGTGTGGGCCTGGCCGAGGCACTCAAGGTGCAGGAGTAGTCATCGGGGACAGTCTTTGCCGATTCGCCGGTTCGCCGGCCGTGCTGGCAAGGACTGTCCCCAGCTGCCGGCAGGAAAGGAACGTCCCTAGCTGCCAGGTGGCGAGGCACTCATTTAAGTCCGTCCCCAATGAGTGGTTTCAGTCATTTAAGTCTGTCCCCAATGACTAGGTGCCGTACTTGACTTTAACTCTGCTTTAACTGGTACCATCCTCTATGTCTGTAACGCCATATAGACCGAGGGGATATATCTATGACCGCAACTGCACCCGCAGCACCGGCAAAGGTGTACTTTACTAACCTGCGTACGCATGCTCGCGAGAGCCAGCTCGACAAGCTCAAGCGCCTCATCCGTCACGCCGGTATCGAACAGATCGACTTCGAGAACAAGTTCGTCGCTATCAAGATTCACTTTGGCGAGCTGGGCAACCTGAGCTTTTTGCGCCCCAACTACGCCCGCGCCGTCGCCGACGTGGTGAAGGAGCTGGGCGGCAAGCCCTTCCTCACCGACTGCAATACGCTCTATGTCGGTAGCCGCAAAAACGCACTCGAGCACATCGATACCGCCTACCAGAACGGCTTTACCCCGTATGCTACGGGTTGCCAGATCATCATCGCCGACGGCCTCAAGGGTACCGACGAGGCACTCGTCCCGGTCGAGGGCGGCGAGTACGTGCGCGAGGCCAAGATCGGTCAGGCGCTCATGGATGCCGATATCGTGATCAGCCTCACCCACTTTAAGGGCCATGAGCAGGCCGGTTTCGGCGGCGCCATGAAGAACCTGGGCATGGGAGGCGGTAGCCGTGCCGGCAAGATGGAGCAGCATGCCGCCGGCAAGCCGAACGTCGCGACCGAGCACTGTGTTGGCTGCCATGCCTGCGAAAAGATCTGCGCGCACAACGCTATCTCGTTCGACGGCACCCGCGAGCGCGAGCTTGCCAGCGGCGCTACTCGCACGGTGCACGTGGCTGCCATCGACCACGATCGCTGCGTGGGCTGCGGACGCTGCATTGCGGCATGCAACCAGGACTGCATCAAGCCCGGTTATGAGGCCGCGGCCGACGTGCTCAACTGCAAGATCGCCGAGTACACCAAGGCCGTCGTCGACGGCCGCCCGAGCTTCCACATCTCGCTTGCCATGGACATCAGTCCCAACTGCGACTGCCATCCCGAAAACGATACGCCTATCGTCAACGATATCGGCATGTTCGCGAGCTTCGACCCGGTCGCCATCGACCAGGCCTGCGCCGACGCCGTCATGGCGTCTGAGCCGCTGCCCAACACCGAGCTCACCGATAGCGCGGCCAAGATGGAGCACAACCACGAGCATCTGGAGGGCGAGCAGGCCAAGGATCCCTTCTGCATCACGCATCCCGACACCGACTGGCGCGTGTGCATCGCGCACGCCGAGAAGATCGGCCTGGGCACGAGCAAGTACGAGCTCATCGAGGTCAAGTAGCACCTAGCTATTGGACAAAATAAGCGCCTTTGTAGCGTAAGTTGAGCAAAAGCCGCCCACGAGCACAACGCTCGCGGGCGGCTTTTCAGAAGTGTGGTGAAAAATCGAATACCGCCGACCACAAACCGATTTTTGGCAACAAAACCCCAGACGTTGCTTTTTGCCTAAAAATACTCGTCGAGGAAGTCGTCGACCGTGTTCCAGTAGAGTTCGGGGTCGACCTGCGCGCTCTTGGCGTGGGTGGCGCCATGGACGGTGAGCTTTTGCTTGACCTTGCTGGCGCACGCGTCGTAGTTTTGGTCGAGCATGCTGTACGGCACAAAGGTGTCTTGGTCACCGTGGATAAACAGCATGGGAACCGTCGCGCGCTTGAGCTGTTCCACGCTGCTCGCCTTATGAAAGTCGTAGCCCGCGCGCACGTTGCACACCAAGTTTGCTACATCGAGCAAGGGAAAGCTGGGCAGGCCGAACACGTCCTTGAGCTGCAGGGAAAACTCGTCCCAAACACTCGTATAACCGCAGTCCTCGATAATGCATTTCACGTTTGCGGGCAGAGATTCCCCCGCGACGTCCATGGCGGTTGCCGCGCCCATCGACTCGCCAAAGACCAGGATGCGCGCCTCGGGGTCAGCCTGAACGATCTGCCCAATCCATGCGACGATGTCGAGGCGCTCGGGCCATCCCATGCCGATATAGTCGCCGCCGGAGCGCTCGTGGGCGCGGGCGGCGGGTGCGAGTACGTTCATGCCGCGGTCGTGGAAGCGTTTGGCGTATCGGGCCATACCGATGGGCTCGTTGGTATATCCATGCAGGCAGACGGCGTAGTCGTGTGTGCTCTCCGACGCAGCAAAATACCAGGCGGCAAGCTCGGTCCCGTCGTCCGCGGTGAGGCTGCTGCTCTCGCGGTTCTCCTTAAACCACGCCCGTGCCTCGCCCTCCTCGGCGTCCATCTGCTCGCCCTTTTCGGCGTCCTTGCCATCCTGCATCATCTTCATGGTGTAGGGCGCTTGGGGATTCAGGGCAAAGTCGAACAAGAAGTTGCCGGCAAACCCCAGCAGCGCGACAACGAGCACCAGTGCAACGATGCCGGCTATCTTGAGCTTTCGATGGGAACGTGCGTTTTGAGACATAAGAAGCTTTCCTATAAGATGTTAATACATCAACATTTAATGCAAGCGCATTATGGACGTTCGCCGTTGATGCGTCAACAGGCAAAGAATGGGTAAACGAAAGGTCACGTATGGTGCAAATTTCACACGTACCCAGACGCTTTGATATAGTGTTGAGAACTCTTTACGTTGGAGGATGTAACCGGCATGCCCGATTCGAGCGACAGTTCTAAGCCGCGACCCAAGACCGCGGCCGTTCCACACTACACGGTGGGTGAGGAGATCATGAACTCCGTCACCCATGGTGTCGGCTGCCTGCTGGGTATCGCGGGCCTGGTGCTCCTGATCGTATTCGCCGCCCTGCGCGGCGGAGGCCCGGCCCACATGGCCGCGGCAATTGTCTATGGCGTCAGCATTATCCTCGAATACCTAGCCTCCACG
>CALJNY010000074.1 GCA_937981515.1 uncultured Collinsella sp.
AAATTAACTACCCCTCGGGGTGAATGGACTAAAGCTGGGCGGCGTCCTCGAGGAGGGCGTCCCAGATGGCCAGTGCTGCGGCTGCTTCGGCTACGGGGACTGCGCGCGGGACGATGCAGGGATCGTGGCGGCCGTGGACCGAGAGCTCGGCATTTTCCATAGCGTCCATGTCCACCGTCTGCTGCTCGCGGCCAATGGAGGGCGTGGGCTTTACGGCCATGCGCCACATGACGGGTGCGCCGGTCGAAATGCCTCCCAGGATGCCGCCGGCATTGTTGGACTCGACCGTAATCTCGCCGGTTTCGGCATCAACGCGATACGGATCGTTGTTCTCGCTGCCGCGCATGGCGGCGACGGCAAAGCCCATTCCAAACTCCACGCCTTTCACGGCGGGAATCCCAAATGCAATCTGCGCGATGCGGTTCTCGATGCCGTCGAACATGGGGTCGCCGATGCCCGCGGGCAGGCCGTAGATACCGCACTCCACGATGCCGCCGATGCTGTCGAACTCGTTGCGCGCGGCAAAGATCTCCTCGCGCATGGGACCGGCAGCTGCGGCGTCAATGCACGGCAGGTCGTTGGTAAGGATCGCCTTGCGGTCGGCTTCGCGATAGACCATGTCGTCCATGGGCAGATCGGATATGCCACCGATCTGCGCCACGTGCGCAATCACCTTGATGCCGCGGGCCTCGAGCGCCTGCAGCGCGATGCCGCCCGCGATGCACAGGGGCGCCGTCAGGCGGCCGGAGAAGTGTCCGCCGCCGGCGACGTCGTGCATGTTGTGGTACTTCACGCGTGCCGGGAAATCCGCATGGCCCGGGCGGGGCTTACGGCGCAGCTCGGAGTAGTCCTTGGAGCGCGTGTTGGTGTTCTCGATGATCGCGGCGATAGGCGCGCCCGTGGTGTGTCCATCAACTATGCCGGCGATAATGTGGGCGGCGTCGGCCTCGCGGCGCTTGGTCGCGGTCTCGTCGCGACCGGGGGCGCGACGGTCCAAAAAGGCCTGCAGTTGATCCTGGTCAATGGCGATACCTGCCGGAACGCCATCGAGCGAGCAGCCGATGGCGGAGGAGTGCGACTGGCCGAAGATGCTTACGTGCAAGACGTTGCCAAAGGTCGAGGACATGCTATTCCTCCTCGAGCGAGACCTTGCCGCCCAACAGGCGGTAGTGGTCGAAGAAATCGGGATAGGACTTGTTGACGGCCTCGGCGCCGTGGATCACGACCTCGCCGGTGGCGCGGCTCGCGGCGATAGCGGCCATCATGGCGATGCGGTGGTCGTTGTGCGAATCGACCTCTCCGCCGGTAAGGGCATCGACGCCCTTGATGATGAGGTCGTCACCGGCGATGCGCACCTGCGCGCCCAGCGCGGTGAGTTCGCGGGTGGTGGTAACCAGACGGTCAGATTCCTTGATGCGCAGACGGGCGCAATCGCGGATAAAAGTGCGGCCCTGAGCCAGCGATGCCACGGCCGAGATGACGGGTACTAAGTCCGGAATGTCGTGGGCGCTCATCTCAAAGCCGGCGAGCTTGTCGGACTGGACGGTGGCGGCGTTCGTGGAGCGCACGATGCGGGCGCCAAAGCGCGAAAGCGCGGCGAGCACGTTGCGGTCGCCCTGCGCGGAGCTCAGCGACACGCCCTCGACAGTGATGGGGTCGGTGCCGATGGCGCCGGCGCATAGCCAAAAGGCGGCGTTGGACCAGTCGCCCTCGACGGCTACGCTGCCGGGCGTGCGGTACGAGCCGCTGTTCACGCGGAAGTTCGTGACCTCGGGCTGGCCGTCCTTGGCTGGAATGCGCTCGACGTTGACCTCGACACCAAAGGCCTTCATGGCCTGGATGGTCAGGTTGATATAGGGGCGGCTCTCGATGAGGCCGGTCACCTGCACGCAGGAGGGCTGGGCCAGCAGCGGGGCCGCCAGCAGCAGGCCGGAGATATACTGCGAGCTCACGTTGCCCGGAAGCACAAAGGTGCCCGGGCGCATACGGCCGCTTGTCTTGAGCGGAAAACCGCCCAGGCCCTGCAGGTCGCAACCGGCGGCGATGATCTCGTCCGAGAGCGGGGAGAGCGGGCGGGCGCCCAGGCGGCCCTGGCCCACGAAGGTGGCCTCGGCACCCAGCGCGCAGGCGACAGGCAGCATAAAGCGCAGCGTGGAGCCGCTCTCACCGCAGTCGAGCGTGCCGCCGGCAAGGGCCTTGAGCAGGCCAAATTCAATGCTCTTCATGGTGGGGTGGACCTGGAAGCCGTCCTCGACGGTCTCGATGCGGGCGCCGAGCGCCGTGAGGCAGCGCACCGTGGCCTCGATATCGGCGCAGGTCGTGTTACAGGCAACGTGCGTCTCGCCGTTGGCAAGCGCGGCGCAGATGATGAGGCGATGCGCCATCGATTTGGACGCGATGGCGGGAACGGTGCCCTTGAGCGGGGACGGGGTGATGCGGGCTAACATGCGGAAGCGTCTCCCTTCTGGCCGAGGCCCTCGGCAATCAAATCGTGGAAGGTGGAAAGCGGCGTGCGGTCGATGCTGCAACGGCCAATGTCGTGCGGAATTACCAGGTCGATGGTGTCGCCCGCGCGCTTTTTGTCGTGGAGCGCCTCGGCACAGA
>CALJNY010000075.1 GCA_937981515.1 uncultured Collinsella sp.
GCCTACGGAGAGGGTGTCGCCCAGCTTGAGGACGCTCGGATCGATGTTGTAGCTCTTGGGAGCCACGGCCTTGCCGTTGATCTTGACGCCGCCACCGTCAATGTCGCGACGGGCCTGGCCGGCGCTCGCCGAAAGGCCCAGGTCCTTGAGCAGGCCGGCGAGGTAGATCTGGCCCTCGTCGTTGACGGTCAGCTCGACGTGCTTCTCGGGGAAGTCGGCAAGCTGGCCCTCCTTGAACACGCGGTCGAACTCGGCCTGGGCCTCGTCGCCGGCGCCGGCGCCGTGGTAGGTATCGCACAGGTCGCGGCCCAGCGCGCGCTTGAGCTCGTAGGGGTCGGCGGAACCGTCGGCCAGGGCAGCGTCGATCTTGTCGACCTCGGCCGGGGTGAGCGAGCTGGCAAGACGATAGTACTTGCCGATCATCTCGTCGGGGATGGACATGGTCTTGCCGAACATATCCTTGGGAGCATCGGTTAGGCCGATGTAGTTGCCGTAGGACTTGGACATCTTGCGCACGCCATCGGTACCCTCGAGCAGCGGCATGGTAAGCGCGATCTGCGGCTCCATGCCCATCTTCTCCATAAGCTCGCGACCAGCGAGCAGGTTGAAGAGCTGGTCGGTGCCGCCCATCTCCACGTCGGCCTTGATCATGACCGAATCGTATGCCTGCATCACGGGGTACAGGAACTCGTGCAGGGCGATCGGCGTCTGGGACTGGTAGCGCTTGGTAAAGTCATCGCGCTCGAGAATGCGGGCGACGGTGAACTTGGAGCACACCTGCAGCAGGCCGGCCAGATCCATCGACAGGATCCAGTCGCCGTTGTGCACGATGGTGGTCTTCTCGGGATCCAGAATCTTCATGGCCTGGCTCACGTAGGTCTCGGCGTTGGCCTCGATCTGCTCCTGCGAAAGCTGCGGGCGGGTGGAGTTCTTGCCCGAAGGATCGCCGATCAGTGCGGTGCCGTTACCGATGATGAGGGTGACGTTGTGGCCCAGGTCCTGGAACTGACGCATCTTGCGCAGGGGCACGGCATGGCCCAGGTGCAGGTCGGGGCTGGTGGGATCGACGCCGAGCTTGATGTTGAGGGGCTCGCCCTTCTCAAGCTTCTTGCGAAGGTCGGCCTCGGGAACGATCTGCGCGGCGCCCGAGGTGATGATACGCAT
>CALJNY010000076.1 GCA_937981515.1 uncultured Collinsella sp.
CAAATAGGTGAGGCCCGTAGATGTCTTCTCAGATGACGGTTATTATCGCCGGTATCGTGCTGGTTGTGGCCATCGTGGTCGCGCTGGTCATCATGCGTCGTGGCGATTCCCGTTTTACCTACGATACGCAGCATGGAACGGCCCCGCGCGCCACCGAGGGCGAGGGCAATACCGCGGTGACCGCCTTTAAGGGCCGCTTTTCCATCCTCACCACGGGTGTGGGCGCGATGTTTGCGGCGCTCGCCGTCAAGCTGTGGGGCATGCAGATTGTCTCATCGGACTATTACGAGAAGCAGGCCAATAGTAATCAGACTCGCACCGTTACAACACCCGCTGTGCGCGGTCGCATCCTCGACCGCAATGGCGTGGCGCTTGTCCAGAACCGTCCCTCACTTGCTGTCGTGGCCTACCGCGACCTTGCCGAGGATGAGGTCCTGGTTCGCCATCTTGCCAACGTGCTTGGAATGCCTTACGTGGCGGTCCTTCGCAATATTCAGGACAATACAGAGGGCGCTCAGAGCCTGCATACCATCGCGACGGACGGCCGGCGCTCCACGGTTGCCTATATTCAGGAGCATGCCGGCGAGTTCCCGGGCGTCAAGATTGCCGAGCGTACCGAGCGCCAGTATCCATATGGCGAGACGGCATGCCATATCTTGGGCTATACCGGCACCATTACCTCCGAGCAGCTCGAGGCTCAGAATAAGAAAACCTCTGGCGATGATGATGCTTCTGCTGGCAAGATTACGTACCAGTCGGGCGATATCGTGGGCCAGGCGGGCGTTGAGAGCTACTACGAAAACCTGCTGCAGGGTATTCGTGGCGAGCAGACCGTCAAGGTCGATGCCTCGGGCAATGTGACCGGTCAGGCCGGTGCCGTGCCCGCGAAGGCCGGCTCCGACATTAAGCTCACGCTTGACCTCAAGATTCAGCAAGCCTGCGAGACGGCGCTTGCAAGTGCCATTGAGCTCGCTAAGACCACAGGCCACAGCGACGCCGGCAACGGCGCCGTGGTGTGCCTCGATCCCAACAATGGCGAGATCCTGGGCATGGCGAGCGAGCCCAAGTTTGATCCGTCTGTGTTTATCGGTGGTGTCTCCAACGACGTATGGACCGAGCTCAACGACGACGAGGGTTCGCACCCGCTGCTCAACCGCGCTATTAGCGGCCAGTACATGTCGGCTTCGACCATTAAGCCGCTCTCGGCGTTGGCCGGTCTTGAGTTTGGAACCTACACTTCAACGCAGACAACCAACTGCACCGGCTATTGGACGGGTCTGGGCAAGTCGTGGGGCAAGCGTTGCTGGCTTCAATCCGGACATGGTGTCATGACGCTACAGTCGGGTATCGCCAACTCGTGCGACCCCGTCTTCTACGACATGGGCAAGGCGTTCTTTTATGACGAGCAACATCCCGAGGGCCTGCAGGAGGTCTTTCGTCGCTGGGGCCTGGGCAAGACCTGCGGCATCGACCTGCCGAGTGAGGGCACGGGCCGTATTCCCGATGCCGAGTGGAAAGAGTCTTACTTTACCGACGCATCTGCCGAGGACCGCAAGTGGAATGCCGGCGATATGACCAACATTGCCATCGGCCAGGGCGACATTCTGGTGACGCCCCTGCAGATGGCGTGCGCCTATATGGGTCTTGCCAACGGCGGCAAACAGTACGTGCCTCATGTGTTTTTGTCAGCCGTGTCGCGCGATGGTGACGGCGATGCCTATAAATACAACGGCAAGGGCAAGAAGAAGCGCCTGGAGGCCAAGATCAACAGCGATTCGGATTTGGCTCTTGTTCGCAACGGCATGCACGATGTGATTTACTCCGCGTCGACTTCGACCGCCGCGCACTTTAACTCCCTGACCCCTACGGTCTACGGCAAGTCCGGCACGGGCGAGAAGAGCGGCGAGGACGATTACGCGTGGTTTTGCGCCTACGCGCCGGCCGATGACCCCAAGTAC